>NZ_JANIET010000003.1 GCF_024506435.1 Pantoea trifolii
CATAACGGGCCAAATTCCGCAGCTGGATGGCAGGCAGGCCGGAGAAATTCAGCCGGGAAAACTCCATGCTACGCAGTCGGGTATATCGCTCCAGGGCGTCTGTAAATGACGGCCCACTGATAGTGACAGGACCTTTTCGCATCTCCTCCAGCACCGATATACGCTGCCCTTCAGGTATTTCAAGTAAACCGTCCAGTTGTGTTTTCTGCCAGCTGTCAGGCAACAAAGCCAGCCTTCGCCATAATCGTCGACTTGCCCGTTCGCGTACTTCGCCAATCAGCCTTGTCAGAGTCGAGGGTGCGGGTAGCAGGATCTTATTTTGCAGCAACCATGCGGTAGCAAAATCAAACAGCAGACCTGGACGCTCATTGCTGAGCCAGGCGCGAGTATAGAGCAAACGCTTCAGTCTGAATGACCAGGGGAAATCACCAAAATCATGATAATCATAATAGAGCTTGATAAGCCCCTGATGCTCCCAGCGGGTATTTTCTCTTTCAGCATACCGGGAAAGGATCTCTGGTCGGCTGATGTTCAACTGTGCCGCAATGTAAAAACGGATGAATGAGGGAATTTGAAGGGGATCAGGAGGAAACGTTCCCAGAAAGCGCGCCGTAGTCAGCTGAAGTGCAATCCCCAGCCGGTTATGTTTTCCCCGTCGCTGATTAATAAAAGCAAGGTCACGCTCATCCAGATGAAAATACCGAGCCAGCTGAACCTCATTTGGGTCTGCCACATAACGACCGTAGTTTTCTGTCTGTTCGCTGGTAAGAAAGTCATCACTCATTGCGCATCCTTTCGTAAACGGGAGTTCTGTTCTTTATTTAACCGTCTCAAATATTATAAGTTTTGAGACTGCTAAAATCGGCCCGGCATTAAGTATCAAAAATCGTGATTTATGCTTTATGATACTAAACAGTATCAATATCGATTTATGAGACCAATATGGCATTACTGGGATATGCGAGAGTATCAACCAGCCATCAGAAACTGACGGCGCAAATTTCTGAGCTGAAATCTTCCGGGGTGAGGGAAGATCGCATTTTTACGGACATGATGTCGGGAGCTACGGACGAGCGCGAAGGACTGCAACGTCTGCTGGCTCGGGCTGAACACGAGGACATTATCCTCTGTACCAAAATGGACCGACTGGGCCGTAATACCTCTGACATGATCAAAATCGTCGACACATGTTATAAAAAAGGGATAGCCATCAGGTTTCTGGAGAATGGGCTGAGTACTGAAGGAACGATGGGTAAAATGGTTATTCAGATCCTGGCCGCCGTTGCAGAGGCTGAACGCGAACGAATATTAGAGCGTACCAACGAGGGCAGAGTGGTCGCTATGGCGGCAGGGGTTAAGTTTGGGCGAAAACCTCATCAAGGGTCGGGAATGGCTCTGGAACTTATTCACCTTGATACTCCCATTAAGCTGGTGATGGAGAAAACCGGCATTTCACGGGCAACTTACTTTCGGTTGAAGAATCATCAGCGCCGTTCCTGATGTTCAGACGCTTCAAATGAAAATTTTCTGGCTCCTGCCTCGGAAGCTCTAAACATCTTCACATAAATGACCGGGGACATAATGGATAATTATAATCAGTTGCTTGCATTCATATGGGCGTATGAATACGGCAACTTTTCTGCCGCCGCGCGGGCAAACGGATTGACGCCTTCAGCAATGAGTAAACTCATCAGCCGGCTGGAGGCGAGATTACAGGTAAGACTCTTCCATCGCGGGACGAGAACGTTAACGCTGACCGAAGAGGGACACGTTTATCTTAACAGTGCCCGGGCAGTCGTTGACGCAATGACGGAGGCTGATTCACTGGCTGAAGATATGCCATCACGCGTCAGCGGGCAGCTGAAAATCCGTACTATGACTACCTTTGCCCGTTATCATATCCTTCCATGGTTGCCCGAGTTTATTGACGCCTACCCTGACCTCAACGTTGATATTGAAACGGGGCCGGTTTACCGGGATGATTTTGATAAAGGGCTGGATCTGGCCATTTATGGTGGTGTACTTGCGAGTTCTTCCCGCATCGCCCGTCGTATCGGTGAGAGTCAGTGGATTACCTGCGCTTCGCCGGCCTACATCACCAGGTACGGCATACCCTCCCATCCCCGTGAGTTGATGGAGCATCGCTGTTTTCACTTTAATTTCGATAGCCACTGGAACCAGTGGGTATTCGCCGAAGACAATCAGAGCATCATATTCCCGGTGAAACCGGTTGCCTCCCTGTCGCAGGGCGATTTGCTGCGCGATCTGGCCATTCAGGGAGAAGGTATCGTCCGCCTGGCTGACTTTCACGTTCACCGGGATATCAGAGAAGGAAGATTAATCCCGCTTTTGAAGGCATTCCAGTCTCCTGTCAGAGAGCCGCTCTATATAATTTACGCAAAAAGGCAGCATCTCAGCCCACGCATCCGCTGTTTTATTGAATTCATGGAAAAACAGATAGCCCTTCATCCCTGGAGCGTTTGAATTTTCAGTCAGCCCCTTACTACTTGTCCCTCAGATCATATTTGAACACCCACTGTGAAACTACGTCACAGTGGGTATTCCTGCTGCTCGAATCTCGTCGCTAACGGATCGTGATACTGTTTTATGGATTTTTACAGAACGAATCCATTTTTAGGAAAGAAGAAATTACTATGTCAGACAGACAAACATCACGGGCAGGGATGGCACTGGCCCTGGCTTTCTTTTCCGGTATGCTGAGCAGCAGCCTTCCCACTCCTCTCTATCCCGTGTACATCAGTTTATATGGCTTCAGTGCTTCTCAAATAATGGCGGTGTTTGGCGTCTACGCGGCAGGTGTCCTTTTCGCGCTGGCTTTTACTGCCAAAGTTCATATCAGGACTAGCCTGTATACAAGACCTCTCTATGCTGGCCTGACCTGCGTTTTGCTGTCATCACTACTGATGATGTTTGCAGATAACTTTATGATACTTATCCTGGGCCGTTTTGTTACCGGTCTGGGGTCAGGTATTTTAATGGCCTATATTAACCGCTCGCTGATTAAATTATTTGATACGGAAGTAAGTAACACTGCGGCATTGACGGCTTCTGCCTCGTTGATCCTTGGACAGGCTATTGGTCCATTAATAACGGGGGAAATCGTACATCGTGGTTTTTATGCACTTAAGACTCCATACATAATTCTTTTTATTCTGGTTGTAATGTCGATATTTGGGATCTGGCGCAGTCGTCTGGTGATTAATAGGCACTGTACGACAGTAACCATTGAACGGAAAAGTGCCGGTGCTCAAAGTTACAGGGGGCTCTGTTTCCGGGACGTCATCGTCTGCTGCATGGCCATATTTCTTTCATGGGCGATGGCATCCACGTTTATGTCCCAGGGGCCCACCCTCGCGCGCTCCTATTTCAATGTTGCCAGCGTGCAGCTGGTGAGCTATTCCCTTTCAGCATTCCTGCTGGTTGCAGGTATCAGCCAGATAGTGATGAGGAAAAAGCACCATTATTCGTCGCTGAAAATTGGGGTTGTTGCCCAGCTTGCTGCGGTTTTGCTGGCCCTCAGCAGTGTGCACACGAAAGCTCCTTCACTTCTCTTCATATCTGTGATGCTCGAAGGGTTCGCCTATGGGGCAATACTTGTCGGTGCTGCCACTATCGTTAACATGGTCGCCAGACAGAGTCAGCAACACCATCTGATAAACCTGCTTTACATTGTGGGCTACGTGGGTAACTGGCTGCCGTTTTCACTGAGCGTGATGATGGATCATTTTACCCAGGAAACAGCCCTCAACGCCTATCTGATACTGTGCAGTATTTTAAGTACGTGTATTTTTTTATCAGCTTATTTCGCGGTAAGATGCCAGAATATTACGGGGCGGACAAGAAAAAACTAAATATTATTGACGATGAAGTTAATAATCTAAGCTTATAACTGCCTGACCCAGATAATTGTGTGTAGAAAACTAATCCGACCTCTCAAATTGTAAGAAGACTGAAGGCGTGGTTATGAATACTTCAGGTTTGGGGACACCGCATAAATTTAACCTGGAGTCATCTCCCGTTCCTGTACAGCTGGATATGGTTAAAAGTAATGAGTTTATTATCAGAGCATTATTCCCAGGGTAACCGTTGCTCCCAGCTTTCAACAAGCAGGTCAATAAAGGCGCGAATGCGCGGGGATAAATGTCGTTTACTGGGGTAAATGATCCGAACAGGTTCAGGGGGGAAGGGATAGTCCTCAAGCACGGGTATCAATTTACCGCTACGCAAATCTTCTCCAAGCAAATAGGTAGGTAAGTGGACTATACCAAATCCGGAAATTGCCGATGCCCGCATGGCTTCCGAACTGTCGAGATTTAGCCGCCCGGGTCCTTCATACACAAAAGTGCCTTCCGGAGTCGCAAACCGCCAGCTGCGTCTCTTTTCTGCACTCAGAAGAAAAATAGTGTCATGCCTGGTTAAGTCTGCGGGCGTTTCTGGAATGCCCCGTGAGGACAAATATTCGGGAGATGCACAAGTGACAATGTGCTGCGAAGCAATCGTTCGGGTAAGAATGCGCGAGTCATCGCGGGGTTCACCGATGCGAATGGCAATATCAAAGCCTTCTTCAATAAGATCAACAAACCTGTCGCTAAAGGACACCTCCGCACGAAGTTCCGGCCACTTTTTCAGATAAACATCCAGAATGGGAAGGATATGGCGCTGCCCAAAAGAAAGCGGCGCACTCAGCCGGAGAGTCCCCGTTGGCTTCCCCCTGCGCATGGCCATGGCGGCATCGACCTCTTCCAGGTCATCCAGTATCTGTCGGCAACGGTCGAACATGACCCTCCCTTCATCAGTCAGACTCAGACTCCGGGTGGTACGGTTAAGGAGACGAACACCCATACGCGTTTCGAGCCTGACAATACTCTTGCCAATGGCAGAACGTGTGAGCCCTAGGGAACCCGCTGCGTGGGTGTAACTCCCGGCTTTTACAGCCGCGACGAACGCAGCGATATCACCAATGCTGTTGATCTCCATGGTTTATTTATCACCTTTAATACGGGCTTTAACGTACCCTGATACGGGAAACACATTCCCCAAATGTTTATATATTATAGGCTCCTGTTATTTTTTAACGCAAATACAAACAGGAATAAAAATGCTGAATCAACAAACCAAACAAGCCGTAAAAGAATGGTCAGAAAGCCTGGCCGGCCTGGGTCCAATCCTTACGGGTGAGGATACCGTAACGCCTATGAGTGAGGTACGTGACGCCTACACCCGTATGCTGGCTAAAAATCCTGCACCTTCCGGTGTCAGTTTTATTGAGGTAGACATGGGAGGCGTGCCGGGAACGCTGGTAACCCCCGACAACCTTGAAACTGATGCCATCGTTATGTACATCCACGGCGGTGCTTACATTGTTGGTGAACCGGCGGGCTATCACGGCATTGGTGGTAACTACGCCAGCATGCTGGGCGCACGGGTTTACATGCCGGATTACCGTCTGGCACCGGAGTATCCTTTCCCTACGCCTGTTACCGACACCGTTCGTGCGTATGAGTGGTTGATTGAGCAGGGCTTTGACGCCAGCAAAATCGTACTGGCGGGCGAGTCTGCGGGCGGAGCGATGGTGGTTACCGTTATGGTAGCTGCACGTAATAAAGGCCTGCCGCTTCCTGCTGGCGGTGTTTCCATTTCCCCATGGGCCAACCTTGAGCACACGGGCGTCTCCATGACCAATCGGGAAGGCCTTGATCCTCTGAACACCAAGGCAGGTCTGGATTTCCTGGCTCGCACCTTCCTGGGCGATGCGTTGCCTAATCACCCAATGGCATCACCGGTGTTTGCCGATGTGACGGGCCTGCCGCCGGTGCTGGTTCAGATTGGCGAGAACGAACTGATGCTGAGCGACGCGATGCGTCTGGCAACTCATCTGGGTGATAACCGGGTTCGCGTAAATCTGGAAGTGTGGCCGGGTATGTTTCACGCATGGCATTTCTTCTCCACACTGCAGCCAGAAGCGGTACAGGCTCTGGAGAGCTCAGTCGTCTTTATGAAGCAGGCTCTGCGGGATGCCGCGAAGTAATCATCAGTGATGAATAAATAACGGGCGCAGCTGACTGCGCCCGTCAGGAGTGAAAATGCCCCATTTACAGACACAACTCACTTATCCACCGGATCTTGCCTCACATAGCGCATATAAGCGTGTATTCAGCCCGGGCCGACTGACCTTCGGCTTTATTATGCCACTTGAAGGTTATCCGGATTCGCCTTTCCCGACTCTGCAGGATCATCAGGCGCTGGCAAAATTTGCTGATGACGCCGGTTTTTCCGCTCTGTGGATGAGAGATGTGCCCTTTTATGATCCACGGTTTGGTGACACCGGACAGATGCTGGATCCCATGGTCTATCTCGGATTCCTTGCCTCTCAAACTACACGCATAACGCTGGGTACCACCGGTATGGTGTTACCCCTGCGGGACCCGATTATATTGGCCAAGCAGGCAGCCTCAGTGGACCAGCTAAGTGGTGGACGCCTTTTGCTGGGGCTATCCAGCGGGGATCGCGCTGTTGAATACCCTACATTTGGTGCCGATTACGATAACCGGGCCGAACGCTATCGGGAGGCGTTTGGTCTGATAAAAACCGTCTGTGAGACGTCCTTCCCGGTGGCTGAAACGGCGTACTACGGCAAGCTATCAGGCAACCTTGATCTTATTCCCAAACCCTTTAAATCCCGTATTCCAATGATTGTGGTTGGTCGCGCACGGCAGGACCTGAGCTGGATAGCAGAGGAAAGCGACGGATGGATATGGCATCTGAGTGATTTCTCAACGCTCCCGGAGCTACTTGAATTCTGGCGTGGCGGTTACGACGATAATCGTTTCAGACCTTATGGTTATGCCACCTTTTTTGACCTCGATGCTAACCCTGACGCGCCGCTTCGCAGATTGATGAATGGCATCACCGTCGGCCGCAATGCGCTGATAAAGCTATGGAAGGAGCAGGAACGGCAGGGAGTAAACCACGTTGCGTTAAATCTGAAACCGCTGACACGGTCCGCAGCCGAGGTGATGGCTGAAATGGCAGAATTTGTGTTACCCGAGTTTCCTTCTGAATAAACGCAGGACAATAAATGAACAGTTCATTTCATTCTTCGGTGCAGAGCCTGATAAGTTTTTGTGAAACCTGGTCAGGGAATGCTTACTCCGACAATAGCCAATGGCTGGACCCCTCGGTCAGATTATTCAGCAGTCATCGTGGAACAGTTTCCGGCCGTGAAAATGTCACCGCCCTTTTGCAAAATGACTTTGCTGACCTGGACAACGTATCCGTTACGCTGACAAACACCGTTGAGCGACGGAACGATAAAGATTACGTCGCCAGTGCATACCTGCACGGGCATGCTTCGCGCACAGGTTCCGGACGTCATAACCAGGTACGGTTTGGGGGGACGGTCGTGATGAGGGCAGGCACAGATGAAGCCCAACCTTTGATCCATACCCTTCACCTCCAAATAAACTGGACCTCAGGTGCAAGGCAGTTGTTATCGGGATGGCAGCTACCGGCTGAAGAGTCCGGCTGGCATCAGCGATTTCCGCCAGTCGCCATTATCAGTGAACTTGATGCCCCGTGGCATATTGTGCCAGAAAACCACCGTGCTACGAGTGACGAACAGGATGTGATCGATACCTGGTATCGCTACGCGTGGGCGCTGGACCAGGCAGATTTCACACTTTTCAGCACATGTTTTAGTGAAAACGCCGCGGGTAACTTTACCCCCCTGGGCTATATATCGGGGAGGCGGAATATTATTGCCGCCATGAAAGCCTTCCGGCTTCCGTGGCCCTGGATGCAGCATTATGGTGAACCGCTGAAAGTATGTATCCAGCCCGATCGCCATTCGGCCATCCTGATAGTAGGCCGGATCATCGCGGAGAGAACGCACGACTCAGGGGGGCGCGAAATCTACGGCGCGCATTACCGCGTTGGGATGGAAAAGGATTCTCACAATCGATGGTCAATATGCTGGAGCGAATATAATCCAGGCTGGCTTTCAACAGATGATGTATCCGGTATTGATACCACATTACCGCGCAACAGATGAACGCTGCGCGCTCGACAAGCGTGCCGGCAACTCTTTTTTCAGTTCTTCAATCAAGGCTCTCACTTTAGGAAGGACCGTGTGAGTCCTGGGCCACATTGCAGAAATGGGGGTGGGCGGTGCCTGAAATGTGGGTAGAATTGCACGAAGCTGCCCCCTTTTGATGGCATCACCGCATAACCAGTCCGGAAGTTGCGTCACCCCACATCCGGCAATAGCCGCCTCCAGCATGGCTTGACCATTATTAAAACGGTAGGCTGAGGAAACAACGTGTCTTACAACGTGTCCCTCTTTGCCCCGGATTAGCCAGTAATTTTGCCCGTCTGACGGTAACCCTGAAATGCATCTGTGTGATGAAAGCTCACGAAGATCAATGGGGATGCCTGCTCGTTCCAGATATCCCGCAGAGGCGCAAATGATAAGCCTTTGCTCGCCCAGGCGTGTGGCAACCAAATCAGCTGAGTCAGGCAGGGGGCCAAGCCTCAGTGCGAGGTCAAAGCCGTCTGTCGCCGGGTCGCGAACCCGATCGCTGAAATCAACTTCGATATTCAGGGCCCGGTATTTTAACGCCATGATATTGAGTAAGGGCATAATGAAAAGGTGACCAAAGGCCACGGGAACCGTCAGCCGCATCAGTCCAGACGGCTCGACTATTCCCGCCTCTATTCTGCTTTCGGCATCTGAAATCATATCCAGAGCAGCAGTGCAGCGATTGAAATAGATCTCACCTTCCGGTGTCAGCGACAGGCTTCGCGTACTGCGGTTGAGTAAGCGAACCCCCAGCCGAATTTCCAGACGCTTGATGCTTTTGCTGAGTGCAGAGCGCGTCACGCCTAAACCCTCAGCAGCAGCAACGAAACTGCCTTTTCTGACGACTTCAGTAAATTCCTGTACGCCATTGAGTTGTGCCGTCACAAATATTGGTTCCTTTATCTCAACAGTGAGGGGCTTTTTGCCCAGGTAATCATGGTCTTCAAATAAGGTTAAGATCGTTGCTAATAGATTTTTACCATGAAATGGCTTCAGGAGACAGAATGAGCGAGTTACTGAATATCTATACAATGAATGGAATAAGGCTTAATAATCGTGTGGTTATGGCACCAATGACCCGTTCGCGGGCCTATGATCTTATTCCCACTGACAGTATGGTCACCTACTATCGCCAGCGCGCAACAGCAGGTTTAATTGTTTCCGAAGGTTCACCTGTTTCAATGGAAGGCCGTGGACAGGCTTACACGCCGGGAATTTACACTGACGAACAGATAGAGGGCTGGAAAAAGGTGACTGAGGCAGTACATGCGCAGGGTGGGAAAATATTCATCCAGCTTTGGCACGTAGGACGTTCCTCACACATTGCTCACCAGCCTGATGGGCAGGCACCGGTCAGCTCCGTCTCACGCGTTGCAGAAGGCTGCACCACTCACATTCCCGGTGATAACTGTCAGTCTGTACGCGTATTTCACAGCCAGCCCCGCGCATTAGCAACGGATGAAGTCCCGCGGGTGACGCAGGATTTCGTTCGGGCGGCTAAAAATGCTATCGAGGCGGGGTTTGACGGTGTGGAGATCCACGCGGCTAACGGCTACATCTTCGAGCAATTTATCAATGGTGGACTTAACGACAGAACAGATCGTTATGGTGGTACTATCGCCAATCGCCTGCGGTTTACGCTGGAAACGGTGGATGCCGTCTCTGCAGCCATCGGGAGTCATCTGACAGGTATCCGTATTGCACCCTTTGGCCGCCTGCAGGATATGCATGGCTTTGATGATGAGCAGGATACCTGGTTATCTTTAGGTATCGAACTGCGTCGTCGACATCTCGCATATGTACATTTGAGCGATCAGGAATCTCTCGGAGCTCAGGCCATTCCTGCTGGCTTCCTTACAAAGTTTCGCAAGGCTTACGAAGGTACCCTCATCGTAGCGGGCAGCTATACACAGGCGCGTGCAGAAATGGCACTCAGAGAGGGGGTTGCCGACTTAATTGCATTTGGGCGTCCTTTCATAGCCAATCCAGATCTCGTTAAACGCATGAAGAATGGATGGCCGATGGCTGTTCCTGATAAGGATACGTTCTATACCGGGCGAGATGCAGGTTATATAGATTATCCCACGTATCACGTCGATTAAGTTCCCAGAAGCTGGAACGTATCCGGAATGCCTCCGATCCTAAAACAGCTCCGGTTTTCAGCCATTCGGAGAGGAGGAATTCTATCAATAGTGAAACCGCCAAATAAATACTTATATTTCATATAATTACTTCGTTAGCGTGGTTTTTTACATCATTGGCCCTCGAACCCCACATCGCTGACAAATTATCAAGAGCCCCTTCAACTGTTAGCCGCGAGATCAAAAGGCATGGAGGTGCAAAACATTACCGAGCTGCAAAAGCTGATAAGGGCGCGTGGGACAGTGCCCTGAGGCCAAAACCTTGCAAGCTAATTGGATGCCCCGCATTGTGTAAAATCATTGCAGAGAAGATATATCAGGACTGGTCGCCGGAACAAATCGCCGGTTGGCTTAAACGCTGTTATCCGGATAATCAGGAAATGCAGGTGTCACACGAAACGATTTATAAAACGCTTTTTATACAAACCCGGGGAGCTTTAAAAAAAGAGCTGCAGCAGTGCCTAAGAAGCGGAAGAGTAGTACGTAAATCCAGAACGACATCACTTAAAGGAAAGGGATTAGGCTCAATTCCGGATGCAATACCCATCAGCGAAAGGCCATCTGATGTTGCAGACAGAGCCATACCTGGCCACTGGGAGGGAGACCTGATACAGGGCTCTAAAAACTCATATATTGTCACGATGGTAGAACGCCATTCCCGCTTTGTTATGCTTGCCAAAATCAGTGATAACAAGACAGCTACAGTCATATCCGCACTAATCAAACAAGCCCGGCAGCTGCCTGTTGAACTGTATAAAACATTAACCTGGGATCGAGGGGCGGAAATGACTAATCACACCCTTTTTACTGTAGCGACAGAAATTGAGGTCTATTTTTGTGATCCTCAATCTCCCTGGCAACGCGGCTCCAATGAAAATACGAACAGATTGCTTAGGCAGTATTTTCCAAAAGGAACTGACTTATCGGTTCACAGCCAGCAAAGACTAAACAGTGTTGCCAGGCAGCTCAACGAGAGGCCAAGAAAAACGCTAGACTATGAATCACCCGCAGAGCGTTTTAACCAATGTGTTGCATCCATCGGTTGAACTCACAGCCAGAAGCGGACGTTGTATCTTTGCACGCTGCGATAACTTTTTGATAATTTTGCAAACGCATTAAAAAGACAATTATCAGAGTGGCCTCTTAAGTGTTCTTATGCAGATTGCGGTAGCCTCCTGGCGTTCTTCCGGTATGACGTTTGAATGCCAGCGAAAAAGAGGGAACAGATTTATATCCGGTTAATCTTGCTATCTCACTAATACTTAAGTGATGTTTCCTGAGTTCAGCGCATGCCAGCTCCATTCGCCATGACGTCAGATAATTCCCGGGCGTTGAACCGGTAAGCTGGTGAAACCGACTAGCGAACGCACTGCGGGACATGGCTGATTTAGCAGACAGACTTGCCAGCGTCCAGTCTGCAGATGGAGAAGAATGTATCAGTGACAGTGCGGTTCCTATTTTCCTGTCACCGAGCGCTTTCAGCCAGGATGTCCCTTTCTGATTACCCTCTAAGTATTCCCTCAGCATCTGCACCAGAACAAGTATTGCCATGCTACTGGCCACAATGTCGTGTCCGGGACGAAGCGCTGATGTTTCATGCGAAAGCAAAGTGATAAGGGCGGTGAGTGCAGGAGAAGAACTTTCCTCTCGTCGTGAAACCAGAACCGGAGGCAGATGTTTTAAAAGCAGCGGGCTGGAAGCCTCCTCAAATACGAATCTTCCCCCAATCCCCTCACTGATAAGTTCTCCCTGGCCGTAGCGGACCACGCCATCCGCTTCACGGTGAGAAGAGAATATCTGCCGTCCGTCACTCACCATCAATGCCGGACTTGAGCCACAGCAGTAAGCGTCACCCGAGGTCAGAAGATAGAAGTCCCCTTTTTCAAGCAGCAGAGGCTGCATTCCGACCATCCAGAGCCAGAAGTTCCCCTCAAGCACAGTGCCGAACTTAATGTGTTTATAAGAGGGAAACCGCATTGCCCAGGGGCCACGTGCTTCCATACGGGCCGTAAGAATGGCCTCTACCTTCAGGAGTGAAAGAATATCAGACAGCGGATCCATAACATCCTGGACGAATGAATAATAAAAAAGGGATTTCTATAATAAAAGAAAGCTTTTATCTGCGTCATTATCATTTGGAGCTTAACGGAGAAAACCAAATGAAATACGCAGAACTGGGTAAAACAGGGGTTTATGTTTCACGCATTTGTCTCGGGACGATGACATTTGGCGGGGCGGATAATGCCGCCGGTAATGCCATCGGCCGTCTGACGGGCAAAGAGGCGGATATTATCGTTGGTGAGGCGCTGGACGCCGGCATCAATTTTATTGATACCGCCGATGTCTATGGTTCGGGGGGCTCTGAAAGCGTGCTGGGCGAAGTGCTGGCGCAGCGCCGCGGTCAGGTTTTCCTTGCAACAAAAGCGCACAGCAGAATGAATGCGGGCCCAAATGATGCAGGCCAGTCGCGCTATCACTTGATGCAGGCGCTTGAAGCCAGCCTGCGGCGGCTTAAAACCGATCACATTGACTTATATCAGGTTCACAACTTTGATGCTGCAACGCCGCCTGAAGAGGTTTTACGGACACTGGATGATATGGTGCGACAGGGTAAGGTCAGGTATATCGGCTGTTCGAATTATGCGGGCTGGCAGCTTGCCAAAGCCCTGGGTGTCTCGGCTGAACATAAGCTTGAGAAATTTGTCAGCGTACAGTCTTTTTATTCGCTGGCCTGCCGCGACATTGAGCATGAACTCCTGCCGGCAATCAAGGACAGCCACAGCGGACTTCTGTGCTGGAGTCCACTGGCAGGCGGGCTGCTTTCAGGCAAGTTTGATCGCAGCGGCAATCATGACGCTTCGGGCAGGCGCGCGAAGATCGAATTTCCACCCGTCGACAAGAACCAGGCATGGGATATCGTGGATGTGCTCAGAGCAGTTTCTGAAAAACACAACACCACACCAGCCTGCATTGCGCTCGCCTGGCTGCTTTCGTCACCGCAGGTGACCAGCGTTATAGCGGGCGTGCGTAATGTGGAGCAACTCAGGGGCAACCTCTGCGCACTGTCTGTTGAGCTCAGTGAAGAAGAAAAAGGAATGCTCGATGAGGTCAGTCATCCAGGGATTCGTTATCCGGGCTGGATACAGTCATATAATGCCGCGAGTCGTTTCCCTGCGGGCTTTACCGATACCGGACCCAGTTGGGTGCTGGGCGAGTCACCCGTCTGAAATAAAATATATATGGGATGTCCGGTTCGTATTTAGGCCGAAAAGGGCTGGTACAAAATAAATGCCAGTAGAAGCTGAATATCTCAGTGTCAAAGATCCGCTGCTCGCTCGAAGCAGCCTGATGGGCTTCACCTACAGCAGTTTGGTGCCAGAAGCGGACATTACTGGCAGACTGAAGCAGATAAAGTCCTGCCCGCATGAGGCAATTAGAGCTCTCACATTGTTTATGCTGCAAACCGGCTTTCTGGTAAACCGGCAAAGACTGCAGATTCGGCCTTCAGTAAAGCACCGTCATAAATTGATGGCGCAGAAAGCCCCACAGAAGCAGTGGTGCAGTAGAGGTTGGTGAAGCCCTCACCGGCCAGTATCGGACAGGTGCTCTGGATACCAGGGGATGGCAGGATAGTGTCTGTGGTCCCATCCGGACTGTAACGAACAATACGATTCCCTCCCCATTCAGCATTCCATAAATAGCCCATCGCATCCACGCAGGAGCCGTCAGGTGCACCATTGCCTGCTGTTTCGGTGAACACGCGCGGGTTCTCCAGAGATGGATAATCGCAGCAGAATATTTTGCCCTGCATCGAGTCGCTGTAATAGATCGTGCAGCCATCGGGGCTGAAACAGATGCTGTTCGGGATGGCGACCTCGGGCAGCGCAAGCGTTTCAACAGTCAGCGTTGCAGCATTTAGTCGGTGAAACTTACCGATGACTTTTACGGGATAACCTTCATCCATAGTCCCAAAGACAAAATTACCGGCACGGTCGCACCGTCCGTCACCTGTGCGGGTGCCTGTTTCTCCCGGTGAGGCTGCCACCGTTGTAAGAATACCGGTGTTGAGATCATAGAAAGCCAGCCTGGACGCGAGTCCCATCAGCAGAATGTGACTCTTTTCGGTCAGGGCAAAGGATCCAAGGCGTTCTGGCAGCGACCAGCGCATCACAGCGTCATCGCCTTCTTCTAAGGCGAGTAGTTCACTGCATTCAATGTCAGTCCAATAGAGTCTGCATGTTCTTTCACACCACAGGGGGCACTCTCCCAGCGTATTCCTGACATCAGCTGCAATTGAAAACATGTTAATCCTCCGGATAAATAAAGGTCGTACTGCACATTGAGCGTGACTCACCCGCGTCTGCGCTGTGGTAAACGTGGGTAAACGCAGTTACTGCAGATAACGCGCAGAAAGTCGATCGCTGAAAAGCATGACGGCAAGTCCGATCAGCATAACCAGCATTCCCCCCAGCCTGAGTAACGAAACCGGACGCCGCACAGCGCCCAACAAGCCAAAATGATCAATCATCTGCGAGGAAAGTAACTGTCCGACAATCGCCAGCCCGAGCAGAGCTGAAAACCCAATTTTCGGCGCAAGCACGACATAGCTGAACAGTGCACATGCGCCTATCATTCCGCCCGCCAGACTCCAGAGGGGTTGCGACGGGATCGCCGCTAGCGATGTCATCAACCCACCCCGCAGCAGCGCGTAAATCCCTAGACTGAACGCGCCCGCCGTAAATGAAAACAGCGCCGCAGTGACCGGGTCGCCGCCCAGTCCCTTTGCCAGCTGGCTGTTCAGGGTCGTCTGCAGGGTGATCCCCAGACCTGCGGCAAAAGCGATTACGTAATAGGTCATGCCCATGCTTTTCATCCTGGTCAGTCGGCCTGCACCAGCGGCAGGAAGGTGTCAGCAAAAATGTCAGGCTGGTAGCCAGAGGCTGCAAAAAGGTGCTCACGCGACTCATCAATCGCCGCACGTAGTCGCGCGCTGTCTACGCCCAGCACCTTACCGTTCTGTTTAACGATGCGTCCGCCGATCATGACGGTGTCGATGTTGCTGCGCTCGGCGGCATGAACCACCGTGCCAAAGGCATTGCCGGACGGGTAAAGATTGAGATCACTGACGCTAATCAGCACCAGGTCGGCTTGTTTGCCTGGCGTCAGGCTGCCAACTTTGTCCTGCAGCCCTGCACAGGCAGCGCCATCAAGAGTCGCGGCTTTAAGGAGTTGCGCCGCCGGAAGCGTTTTCAGCGCATGTTCAGAATCGCAGCACTGCTGCTGATGCATGCCCATCACGCGCTGCAGGTAAAAGGCGACGCGCATCTCCATAAACATATCGGTGCTGTACGACGTTTCATTGTCTACGCTCAGGCCAGGGTTGATGCCATGACGCTGCGCGGCCTCAATGGCGAACATCCCGCTTTCGATGCCATAGTGCGAATCTGAGCGCGGGCAGACGTTCACCCGGACACCGGCCTCCCGCAGAATTTCCCATCCCCTGTCGGGCAGCGCCGTGCAGTGATTGAAAATATTGTCCGGACCCAGAAGCCCCTGCTGATGCAGCGACTCAAGTTCAGACCCCATCTCAGCGCCAAAGAACTCAGTGACAATCGACAGTCCCAGCCGGCGGGCTTCGGCCCACAACTCCGGCTCCAGCTGGGCCATGACGGCGAGAGAGACCAGGCTTTCAGGGTTGTCGGTGAAATACTTATCCTGCAGACGCTGCCAGTTTCCCGGCCAGTGCGCTTTATCCCATTCGCCAGCTACCGGTGCGCCGGAAGCATGAATGGCACGAATGCCGGTATCAAGCAGGGCCTCGACGGCGGCATCGGAATGCGCTGCGGTTCGGCTGTTGTGCGAGTTATCGATCATTGTGGTGATGCCCGCGTCAATAGCGCCCAGCGCCGTCAGCAGGTTGCCAACATAGATATCGGCAGGACGGTAATATTTAGCGAAGGAGAAGTGCGTGGCGTTGCTGTAGTCGTCCAGGCAGGTGGCGTTTGGGTTAATGCGGCGCAACTGTCCTTCCCATGCGTGACGATGAGAATCGACCATTCCCGGCATGGCGATCATGTTGGTGGCATCAATGACATGCGCACCAGGCACATCCAGGTTCTGGCCCACGGCGGTAATAGTTGAGCCGTTGATGTGAATATCGCCGTGCTCAATGTTACCGACGCTCCCATCCATGCTCAGTATCGTGGCGCCACGAATCAACGTAGCCTGTGAAGTACTATTCTGATTATTAACAATATTTCGGATGTATTTGGTCATTAAACCTGCCTCTTTCCTGATTAATGGGGAAACGATACACCACGTTATTAGCCTGAATAAGATGCTTAAAGCGTTTTCATAATTCATAATTCGCGAATAATCAGACTCACTTTTACCCAGGAGCAGGACGATGGATCGGATTCAGGCTATGCAGGTTTTTATAAGGGTTGCTGAAGCCGGAAGCTTTGTGCGCGCGGCAGAGACACTGTCACTGCCAGCTTCCACCGTCACCAGCACGATTAAAAATCTGGAGAAATACCTGCAGGTACGTCTGCTTAACCGGACAACAAGACGGGTCAGCCTCACACCTGAAGGACTGCAGTATCTGGTGCAGTGCCGGGAGATCCTGTCGCTAATTGAACTTAGTGAATCCAGCCTGAGTGATTCCGTCAGGCGACCCCAGGGACGGCTGCGGGTTGATATGCCAGGGGGTATCGCCCACTTCGTCGTCATGCCCAATCTGAAAGAATTTTACCGGCTCTATCCGGATATTTACCTGATGATTGGCGTCAGCGACCGGCAGGTCGATCTTGTTCAGGAAGGGATAGATTGCGTGATCCGAACCGGAGAATTAACCGACTCCACGCTGGTTGCGCGGCCACTTGGCCGGTTTCGCTGGGTGACCTGCGCCTCGCCTGACTATCTCAGGCAATACGGTGTGCCTGAGACGCCGGAAGCGTTGTCGCTGCATCGGGCGATTCATTACTTTTCCGGTTCGGGAAGACGCACTAATGAACTGCGTTTCACACGAGGCACTGAGGCCTTCTCTGTGCCGGTTGAGGGGGATGCAGCCGTTAACGAAACGGGACTCTATATCAGACTGTGCCTTGAGGGTTTTGGGCTGGCGCAGCTTGCTGAGAATGTGATTTCGGAGAATCTGCGGCAAGGCAAACTGGTCGAGGTTCTGGCGGACTGGCAGCCACCTTCCGTGCCGGTGACGATGCTCTATCCGCATCAGCGTTTTCTCTCTCCCGCCGTGCGTGCTTTTGCTGACTGGGTCGGCGAACTTTTCAACGATGTCGCAGGCGAGAAACGGCCTTCCCGGTAAGAGATGGTCTTGAGAGCAAGAGTACGCTTCAGAACGATAATGGACAGCATCCACAGCAGAGGAACCGATCGTTCCCCTGTGGTGCCAGCCAATTCAGCCCGTCTGCTGTACAGGTTCCAGATGCGCATTTCGTCCGGCAGCCATTCCGGTGCAGGCACCTGCGACCGCGATTGCTGCGGTCATCAGTAATGGCAATGTCCAGCCTCCGGACAACTCCTGTACTTTGCCCAGCAGCAGCGGACCCATCGCCGCCATCAGATAACCGACGCTCTGCGCCATGCCTGACAGCGCGGCGGCGTCACCGGCATTTTTGGTACGAAGTCCGATGAAGGTCAGGCCCAGCATCATACTGGCACCCGAGCTGAAGCCGAGAAGAGCAGCCCACAGCATCGCCAGATTCGGCAGGTACATGATGCCGATAAAGGACGCAGCGGTTAACAGGCTGACGCCGGCAGCGGCTGCTTTCTGATCGTTGAGGCTACGCAGCGTGGCGGCCAGAATCAGGCCGGGAATGGCGGTGGTCAGCTGAAGAATGCCGTGTACTTCACCGGCCTGGGCTGAGGAGAGTCCACTGTCTGTTAGAATGGCGGGGAGCCAGCCGACAGCAACATAAAACGGCATCGCATTCAGGCCCATAAACAAGGTGACCTGCCATGCCAGAGGTGAGCACCAGACCGCGACGGTCGCCGCTTTTTTCTCGCCCTCTCCCGGCAACTGATGCGTCATCTTTAACTGGGGCAACCATAAAAGCAACGCAAGCAGCGGTGCAATAACCAGCATGGCTAACGCGATGTTCCAGCCCCAGCTCTGCGTCAGAGGAATGACAATGGCTGAACCAATAGCACCAGCCGCACCCATGGTCATGGAATATGCCCCCGTCACGGAAGCCACGTTGCCAGAAAAGTCACGTTTGATAAGGCCAGGCAGCAGGACATTGCCGAGGGCAATCCCGATACCTATCAATATGGTTCCGCCATAAAGCGCCCAGACACTGCCTGTGGAGCGAAGCAGGATGCCCGCTGAAATCACGGTCAGGGCACCAAAAAGGGTGCGTTCAAGACCGTACTTGTGTGAGATGGATGCGCTCAGCGGTGAAAAGGCGGCAAATGCCAGTAAAGGCAGCGAGTTAAGCAACCCAACGGCAGTAATACTTAGCCCAAAATCATGGCGAATAGACTCTAAAACGGGTGCGATAGCGGTAAAAGGAACACGCAGGTTGATAGCTATAAAAAGGATGCCGGTCACAAGTATGATTGAAGACCACTTGTTCGTAGTGTGGGACATAAATTTTGCTTTCTCTGGTAAAAAGAAAGACTTTAAAGGACGCATGAGTTACAGAATATAGATAACCTGACAACATATAACTAAATCATGCCACTTAATAAAAAACCGGTGACCTCACCGGATGAGTTTAATTCCGATGCTTTCAGTCAGGCTGCTATCGCGCTGCATGTATCATCGTCAGGCGAGTATGCAGGTCAGAGTCCGCACGCTCACCGTAAGGGACAACTTATTATCTCTTTGCGCGGTGCAGTGAGCTGTGAGGTTGAGGATGCGCTGTGGCTTGTTCCACCCGGACATGCTGTCTGGGTTCCGGGTGAAATCCCCCACAGTTGCCGGGTCACGAAGAATGCAGATACCTGCTTTCTGTTTATCGAACCCGGCGCGGCAGCGATGCCGGAAATCTGTTGTACCCTGGCGATTACTTCTCTGGTCCGCGAGCTTGTTCTGTATCTGGCAGAACAGGGACAGGCTTATTCTCCTGACAGTAAAACTGCCAGGCTCGCAGCGGTGCTGCTGGAGCATATTCCGGATGTGCCGGTTGAAGCGCTCCATCTTCCCGTATCCGATCATCCTAAAATCCGGAATATGGCGGAGGCACTTTTTAATGAGCCTGATGATCGGCGAACGTTAAAGCAGTGGGCTGCACATCTGGTCACCAGCGAACGATCGCTGGCCAGGCTGATAAAAGAGGCGACAGGAATGAGCTTTGGTCGCTGGCGTCAGCAACTGCATTTGATGATTGCCCTGAGCCATCTGGCTGAAGGTCAGTCCGTGCAGCGCGTAGCCGGAACGCTGGGATATGATTCGGTCAGCGCATTTATTACGATGTTCAGAAAAGCGCTGGGTAAATCACCGACGCAATATTTTTCGTCTCTAAACTAATGCAAAACAACACAAACCGAATTTTTATAAAGAACCCCAGCGTCCGCTGTTCACTCAAAACTGCCTGTCATTCCTGCTTAAAAAACAGGCTTAACGTAGGATATTTTCCGTTTTCCAAGCGGACCCTTAGCTGAGCGTTCGATAACAGATTATACCGAAGTGGAAGCTTCTCTGGAGCTTCATCTCAACGAGCTCGATGGTCAGCAAGCTGGCGATCCCGACAAGGTAGCCACACTGATCCTTCAAGCCGCCGCCGTAGAAGAATCGCCTTTACACTTATTTGTCGGGCAAATCGCAACTACTCTTGCCGGGCAGAAAATGTTAGCTGTACGCCACGACCTCGATGACTGGCGTAGTGCTTCCGACGCGACAGATTTTACCAACTGAAAATAAATCTGAACGGGCTGCCTCATTGAGGCAGCCTTAAATTTTCTGTCAAGCACAGTACGTTACCTTGGCATTGAAGTAGATGATGCTCTGGAAATATCGGAGTCAATTGAGGTCTAGACTGTGAGGGCTGCAACAGCAGCCCTGTGCCAGAAGCGAATGCGTCAGGTTCAAAAATGGGTAGGTAAACGGTTTAACTTATTCGTCCGGGATACATACCCGAATACGGTGCCCGTCAGGATCAAGCGCAACGAACGTCTTGCCAAAAACAGCATGTTTGGGCTCCTGTTCTATATGCACACCGCTCTCTGACCATTGCTGATAAAGCACATCAACCTCTTGAATATCTTTCACCATAAAACTCAATTCAGTTCGGCTACCTACACCGCAGGATACAAAGTCACTCGCTGTCGTTGACCATAGTCCAAGGTTCAGGCCGTTATTAAAGGAAAAAGCCACCCACGTCGGAAGCATCACGTCTGGTTCTGTATTGAATAGCTTCTGGTAAAAACCACTGCTGACAATCGGATTATCAACATAAAGAATGATCAGGTTAGGTATCATGAGTCTCTCACGCCAAAAAGAATGAGACTTCACTATTGCAGGGAGCATTGACAGAACATGTCAGCATCAGGACCGAAACGAGCAGAACGCCTTCTCAATCTTCTGCAGATTTTTTATCAGCATCGCTATCCGATAAGCGGCCACAGTCTGGCTGAAGAACTTTCAATCAGTCTTCGTACACTTTATCGTGATATTGGCGCACTACGCGCTCAGGGTGCCGACATTCAGGGTGAGGCTGGCACAGGATATATCCTTTCCCGGAGCCATCATTTACCCCCGGTGATGTTTACCCCCGAACAGCTCGATGCACTGGCGCTCGGTTTACGCTGGGTAGCCACATATGGTGATAAGGGCATTGCTAAAGCGGCTTCAGAGGTAACGGGGAAAGTCCGCCACGGTCTTCCGCCACAGTTACAGACACTGTTTGATGACTCCACATTATTGGTGGGAAAGAGACAGGAAGCTCATCACAACTTTGAAAACCTGGGCGTTGTTCGAAGCGCCATCAGGTGGAGACGTAAAATCCGTGCAGGTTATACAGACAGACTCGGTAATATGAGTGAAAGAACGATATGGCCTTTCGCGCTGGGTTACTTCTCCGGCGCTATTGTGCTTGCTGCATGGTGTGAAGAACGTAACGACTTCCGTCATTTCGACGTAACGCGATTAAAATCTCTTCAGCACCTGCAGGAAGGATATCCTCATTCCCGGCATAGCTTACTCCGTATATGGCGTAATGCAGGTCTGGATAACATCATTCCCACGCGTAGCTGAAATGGATATGATTGCTTCAGAAAATCCAGGTCTGTTCTTATCTATAATTATATCCGCTCTTCGCTCAAAGCTGCCTGTCAAAGTAGTCAAGCTTTACATAGCTCAGAGGTACAAAAAATAACCTTAACGTACAATAATTTTCGATATCCAAACTGACCCCTAACACGACTAAATTGATAAATTTATTTCCGGAGCAGTAAATAAATGGGGGCTACTTAATGCCTGCAGTAAAATTCGTTGGTATCATCACGGTGAATGCAAGAGAGCAAATGCAAGCGATGAGATAGGGGTCTTCTTGGAAAGCTGAAAATATCCTACTATTCGTTTTATTTCATTTCACGGATGCCTTCAGCCCAGCTTTTTACCGGTGCGTACCCTAATTCTCGCCTTGCCTTAGCTGTATTGAGAGTAAGTGTCTTCCCTATCAGCTGCAGCATTTGTCGCGTTAGAGGCGGTTCGCCTTTTAGTCTTAAAACCCGCCATGTCATGCCCATTAGTCCGGCCAGCAGCCAGGCTGCTCTGAACGAAACGTATTTATCCTTAACGGTGATGCCACATGTATTAAGTAATTCACTAATAATGCCTTTAAGCGTGCCTGTTTTTTCATCCGTTATAAAGTAAGCTTCACCACCAGTACCTTTATCGGCTGTAAGTAAGAGTGCTGAAACAAGATTATCCACATGACATGTGGACATTGACTGATTTCCTCCATCAATCCACTGCCATTGCCCGGCCTTAACCGTTGCAGCCATCTGTTTAAGCATAGGCATTCCAGCTCCCCATATAAGAGGAGGGCGAATAGCTATCGTTTCAAACTCTGGACGTTTGTTATTCGCCGCAAGCAAAAGTTGCTCAGCTTTGGCTTTCGATGAACTGTAAGGAGCAAATGAGCGGCTTTGTTTCGGTTGATTTTCATCCACGTCCAACATTGGCTGAGGATCACCCAGGATGACGGCAGCGGCACTGACATACACGATTTTTTTTACCGAGGGAGTCATAGTGGCAGCATCAACCACTGCTTGTGTACCGCCAATATTGATACGTTCAAACTCCTCACGTCTACCCCATAGCTTAAAATGCGCTGCTATGTGAAAGACTATTTCTGAGCCTTTCATCCCTTGTTCCAGCGCGTTTAATGTATTGAGTTCGCCCTTTACTGGCGTTGCGCCCATTAGTTGCAGGGCTTTGCATGCAGCGCTACTTCTTGCCAGAGCATTGACCTTCCACCCATTTCGTACCAACTCCATTATCAATCTTGAGCCTACAAAACCTGTTCCACCGGTAACAAATGCCGTGCGTTCAATAGTCATGTTTTCATCCACTGCCTCAGTAGGTTTAAAACAATATGCCCCGGCGCCAAACAAAATACAACGAACATTTTATGTTTTTTGTTCTTATGGCGCGCGATTACAGATCCTGTATACTAAATTGCATATATGCGAGTTTCCCAACCTCTTGTTTATTATAATCATGTAGATTGAGGTCTTTTTTTTCAGAAGGAATACGAGTGGGTATTACAAACGCAGAAGGTAAGGATGATGCAATTTCGCCTGTGAAAATTCTGGAAGCTGCTCGCGTACAGATTCGTCGTTTTGGAGAGTCCAAAACAAACATTGTCGATATTGCGCGAGCGTTAGGCACTTCCCATACCACCATTTATCGCCATTTTAAGTCTAAGGCAGATGTATTTGATGCTCTGGTATTATCAACGATGACTCATGAGCAATTACTGGTATCAGCCTACTGCAATGACGATAGTCCAGCAGCTATCCGCCTTACAGAATTTGTAGCTGCACTGAATCACTTTAAGGTCAGGCGATACGCTGAAGACCCTGAACTATTCACATTGTACAAACGTGTTGTAACTGAGCGTCCAGACATTGTCATATCTTATACGCACAGAATGACGGGCCTCATTCAACAAATTATTCAGCAAGGCATAAATAGTGGTGAGTTTAAAATTGAGAATGCTGAGATTGCAGCAAGTGTTGTACGTGATGCGGTAACCATATTTGTCCATCCTGCATTAGTTGCTGAAGCTGCCCGTGCAGGTCTGAATATGGAACGGCCACTGCAACACGTAATGAAAACGTTAATTATAGCTTTTAATAAAGGTTTAACTTACTGAATTAGAAAGTTTCTTTGTGCATCCACAAATTTAAATAGGGGCATGCTACCCGACATTTCTGCTGGCGGTAATTTTTGCCTGACACCCTTGTTTAACCCTCTAAATTTAAGTTGGCTTGCCAGCTGGCTAATGAAAAACTGGCCCTTATAAGCAGCCAGTATTCTTTCAAAACATCACCGATTTAGTGCACCCAACTTACCAGGGTGTAGTTCCACTCGCTTCAACAAATGTGCCACTAACAGCATCACTCTCTGGGAGTAATGCGTATTGCACAGGTAGCCGTGCCCCTTCTTCTGGAGTAAGAAATCCATTATGCCCAGTCAAATCAGTTTTGACATATCCCGGGCTCACAGAGTTAACGACAATAGAAGTATCGCGTAACTCCTGGGCTAACTGTACCGTCAGCATATTCACCGCGGCTTTCGATGCGTTATAACCGATCAGGCGGGCATCGTAGTAGGGGGAAGTTGAGTCACTATTGACCGTCAACGAGCCGAGAGAGCTGGACAAATTCACGATACGCGCGGCAGGCGCTTTGCGCAATAGTGGTAGCAGTGCTTGCGTGACAGCCAGCGTTCCAATGAAATTGGTTTCCATAATACGCCGTACTGAGTCGGGGGATGATATGCTCGGCGGCCCATCAGCAGAATCGACAATTCCGGCATTGTTGACCAAGATATCGAGATGACCATAATCAGCCTCAATTGCCACTGCTGCCGCTGTAATGCTTGAGTGGTCGTTCAGGTCAATAGACAGCAACTGTGCGTTTAAACCTTGAGCTGCCAGTCCCTCTAAGGCCGCTGCGGCACGACTGGCATCCCGGGCACCGATGATGACATTCACTCCAGCCTCCAACAGCTGACGGGCTATTTCCAATCCAATACCTTTATTTGCGCCGGTAATAAATGCAATGCGTTTTTGTGTCATATAAACACCTCTAAATTGATTGTTTTAAATTGATAATTTCCATTAGTATATGAAGCTTCCTTCAGTTTAAGAATTCGCATATGCCCACATCCTCACATCTAAGCCTTACCCCCCGTAAGCAGCCACGGCAGAAGCGTGCGCTAGTTACGGTGAACGCCATTTTTGAGGCAACCATTCAGGTTTTGGTAAGTGATGGTCCGCGCCGATTAACGACGACTCGTGTAGCCGACCGGGCCGGTGTGTCCGTTGGCAGCATGTACCAGTATTTTCCGCACAAACAGGCGTTATTCTACGCCTTGAATGAACGTTACCTGGTAAGGCTGGCAGAGAAAATCGAAGCGGCCTGCGAAGCACAACACGGTGCAGCCATTGAGAAAATGGTGGATTCTCTTGTCATGACGTACTGGTGCGCTAAAACAGAAAGGCCTGAAGTCACGCGTGCGCTTTATCAATCTGTTGCAGAACTCGACAATCAACCTTTGATTACGGCCTTCGCGAAGCGCATAGATATTGCTACAGCGACGATGCTCAAGAGTGCTTCTAATGCATCTTTTACCAATCTGCCAATCGTGACGCTTACTCTTCTCAGCACAATTTTCGGTACTGTGCGCAGTGTGTTTGAACGTGAACTTCCTAGTGATAAAGGAGATGCTATATGCAAACAATTGGCAGTGATGTGCATCGCCTACCTGAATATTGTGGAGTAGTTTTTAAACTTCACATGACGTTGTTGAACATAAATACTCACTAGATACTGAATCCTCTTAGCGCTATGAGTTAATTAGGTCGACCTACGTTATCCTTAACAGAAGGGTATTTCGGCAATGATAAAAATTTTTAATAGCTGTATAATGGTTGATAGTAAGTTAACCCTCGCACCCGAATTTAAACCTTCAACATATTTTTATAATGCAATCCAAAAAAAACACTGCGTTATTAAAATCATTGAAATGGTTATTCGCACTAAGTGTTATTACTTAGTGGTTATTCAGATGGTGGTATTCTTAATTACATTCAACATTTTGGAGACCATAGCCTTGATAAAATCATTATATTTTTGACGTTCTCCTGTTATTCTTTAAAAACTATCGCAGCCTCATGGATATAACTTCCACTCACTACGGTTTGAAGAATAAATGAGGCTAGACCGGCACGCGATATTCTTGCTGTTATACCCGGTCTCAAATCAATACCTGAACGATAATTGTTGCTAGCATCGCCGTTCGTCAGCATTGGGGGCCGTATCAACGTCCAGTCGGTATTACTCGCTCTCACTAAATCTTCCATGTCATCCTTATCACGCATCTTTTCGCTTATTATGCTGCGCACAAAACGGATAAATAAAGAGGCGTTGTGTGTTTCCGACGCCCCATAGGCGCTTAAAGCAATAAGGCGTTTTACACCAACATTTTGCATCGCAGATATGATTTTGCTGGTTCCATCAGTACAAATTTTTTGAGCTTTGCCTTTACGTGCACCTAGCACGCTAATAACGGCATCTGCGTCTCGTATGACAGATTCTACGATGACCGAATTAGAAAGCTCACCGACGATGAGCTTCAGGCCAACGTTATTAATCTGCAAACTGTCCAGGGTGCGCACCATGGCCGTAATATAATGCCCCGAGGAAAGAGCTTGATTGACCAAATGGCGGCCGGTCGCGCCTGATGCGCCAAAAATAGCAAGTTTCATACGTATTCCTTAAAGTGATACTTTTAGGTAATTGATGTGAGAACCGCAGCTGCTTGTTCTACAAGTGATGATGTGCTGGCCAGAAAACTATTGCTGCCCAAATGCCATGGTGCACCCTGTAGATCAGTGACTTCCCCACCGGCTTCAGATACCAATAATGCACCGGCCAGTAAGCCAGACCGCACTTGGCTGTATTGCCAAAATATATCCTGACTGCCCGCAGCAACCTGAATCAGTTGTAACGTGGCTGGCACCGATACACGTACCACCAACGCAGCTTTCAGCATTGCGACCAATGACATTCCCATGCGACGGTATGTGTCGTCGCTCTCATTAGGCATTGCCTGGCCAGTGCCAACCATCGCGGCGTTTAAATGGGTCTTGGTTGACGTCTGCAGGCGTCGGTCATTAAGCCATGCACCCTCACCGCGCAAAGCAGTGTAAGTATCGTCACTCATCGGCAAATGCACCGCAGTCAGAACTATTTCATTATCTCGAACCAACGTCACCGTTATCCCCCAGTCCTGTAAACCATGTATAAAGTTTATCGCTCCCTCAACGGGGTCTGTAACCCACCATTCCCCCGCAGGTAACGTACCAGTGCCCTCCTCATCTTCAACCCATTGAGCGTGAGGAAGGGCAACTGATAGTGACTTTCGTAAAATATCGAGTGAGATAACATCGATAGAAGCAATCTTCTTGGCAATATCTTCTCTGTCTTTAGGGCGATTGTCCGCGCTAAAGCTCTGTTTTAACGCCATGCCGGCTGACTGCACGACTGAAGTGACAAGCCTCAATAAATGCGCGTCATTGGCTTTTTTTTCGGCTGAATGATTTAGAGATGTCATGGATACCTTCATCGGTTTATGAGGCGAAAGAATTGCGCTTGACTCAGTGCGAAAATAATATGAGCATTAGCTCATATGAACAACTCGCAATCTAAACCCGCAGCCACTCGTCGCTTAAACCCACGTAAAATGCCCTCTCAACCACGTTCCACGCATACGGTCGAGGCAATAATCGAGGGAGCTGCTCACATTCTCGAACAACATGGACTCGAGGGGTACACAACGAACGCAATCGCAGCGCGTGCTGGCGTCAGTATTGGCTCTCTCTATCAATACTTCCCGACAAAGGATGCGGTGACCGTTGCACTTATTGAACGGGAAATGACTGAGCTCGTGCAAGAAGCAAAACAGGTGCTGCTACGTGATGATCGAGGTGAGGCGCTGCGCCAGTTAATAGAAGTCGCAGTTCGTTACCAATTACGAAGACCTGTACTGGCAATGTTGCTCGATTTTGAGGAGCATCGGCTATCAGCAATAATGCCAAAATCAGGGACCAAAGCGACTATGCATGCTGAATTAGTCGAATTTTTGCAGGTAGGGGTTATGTCAGGAAAAGTCTCAGCAAACATTGCTGCCTCTGAGATAATGGCCATCATAAGTTCACTTACCGATGCCGCTGGCCGACACGGAGATGATCAACAAGAACAGTTGATTGACAGGATAGAGGCTGCTCTTCTGGGTTATCTCAGCATCATTTGAGGCAAGGAACAGGAATAGTTTTTTTGATCGATTCACTAAACCAATACAAACACTATATTAGTGTTTGAGAGAAATTTTTTGATATAACACTTGAGACATTTAACTTACACGTAGTGTGACGTTAATTATTTCTCACGCAAAACCATTGCATCAGGCTAATTTCCTTTTCCACTGAACTAAAAAAACTGTTTCGACTTAACGTCAAAACAGCTTTTAGCACGATGTTATCTCTACTTGGAGGATGATAAAGCAAAGGCGATAATATAACCACCAACATCTTTTCAATGACTTGAACCACCTGCCGATATTGTAATCATACCGCTTTTATTTCCAAACACTTTTTGAGATCCCCGGTTTTTCAGCCTTTAGCCGATACTCTTCCGGCGTCAAGTTATTCATGGATTCATGAGGCCACCTGACCTGCTCCCTGTTGGTTAAGACACCCCAATGTTAGTTATGTCGTTGTTGGAGTTGCGAACTTCTGCTCCTCGCTCACAGCGGACATCCGCTCCAAGCACTGGGCAGCTTTGTGCCATAAGCGGACGAGCCTAAAAAATGGACTAACTAGCTTGTAACCATTGAGATGTTTATGAATTGAAATTTGCCGCATTTAGATTTAAGTTGTTATATTTAGCTATGAGCAATTAAAAATATAGAGAATACTGAACATGGGTGAAGAATATTCGCTGAATATAAAGCGTTTCAGGAAAACAATGATTAAGGAACTGCCGAAGGTTCCTAATACTCCTGTAGCCATCGAAGAACTTGAAATAATGCCGACCAGAGAAATCATTTCGAAATATATCACTTGGAAGATCAGGGCTATTCCCATAAAGAAAAGAACTATAGCTTTTTACCCCATGGGCATAGATTTAAATGTTTTTTTTAAAATGCATCATGACATAAAGGTGTTTCTCGATAAAGTCATTAAAGGTAATGATCTCAATCCGTATTTATCTGAGCGAGTTAGGACGCATGGTGTCATTTTACCAGGTGCTTCCTTAAGAAACAAAGGGAAGGATATAGACACTCTTGTGCTTAGGGAAGGATTATATCATTTTCATTTTGCCCCTAAAGATAACAAAAACCCTAAAGGAAGAAGTATGTAGTGGTCAACAAAAACTGGCCACGGCTTTAGAGTTTTTCCAGAACAATCGTTCTGATTCATTCGGCGTCAAACCACCATTATATTGATGAGGTCTGAGCTGGCTGTAATATCCTGTGATGTAATTCGTTATTGCCGTGCTGGCTTCGCTAAAATTCACGTAGCCGTTATCCGGTACCCACTCTGTTTTCAGGCTTCTGAAGAACCGTTCCATTGGGCTGTTAACCCAGCAATTCCCCCGGCGACTCAGGCTTTGCTTTATCTGACACCTCCACAGTAACTGCCTGAAATTCCTGCTGGTATAGTGACTGCCTTGATCCGAGTGATACAGTAAATTAGCCGGCTTTCCTCGCGCTTCCCAGGCCATGGACAGCGCTTTAGCTGTCAATGCAGAATCCGGGAAAAATGACATCGCCCAGCCAACCGGTTTACGGGAAAACAAATCGAGTACTACAGCCAGATAAGCCCAGCATTTTCCCGTCCAGATATAAGTCACATCACCGCACCAGGCCTGATTAGGCTCGGTAACAGCAAACTGGCGATCCAGATAATTAGGGATCTCAATGTGTTCCTTAGACGCCTTCTTATAACGATGGCCAGGTTGCTGACAGCTGATAATATTGAGTGCTTTCATCAGCTTTGTTGCCCGCCAGCGGCTCAGTTTTATACCTTTGGTGGTGACCATCGCGGCAATGCTTCGCGCTCCTGCTGAGCCGTTACTTTCGCGATAAACTTCACGCACAAGGCTCAGTAATGCCACTCTCGTGGCGTCAGGCTTCCTGGGCTGCCGCCAGTATTTATAACTGCTGCGATGAACCCCAAACACGTTGCACACAACGGCAACAGGAAACCGCGCCCTGAGTTTCTCAACTAATGAGAACTGTTCAGGGAGTCTGACATCAAGAGCGCGGTAGCCTTTTTTAATATATCCCTTTCCATTTCAACGCGTTGAAGTCTTTTCTTCAACTCACGTATCTCAATCTGCTCAGGTGTCATGGGTGAAGCTATGGGTGATTTTCCCGCTCGCTCTTCTTTCAGTTGTCGAACCCATTTGTCCATCGTGGATTTGCCGACATTCATCGCAGTGGCAGCGGCGGCAACGGTGTAGTGCTGATCGAGTACAAGCTGGGCAGCTTCGAGGCGAAATTCGGGGCTAAAATTGCGTCTGTTACGTCCGGTCATAATGTCACCTGTTTTGACTATGAGGTAATGATATCACCTCTATTCAGGTGGCCAAATTCAGTGTGCCACTACATAAGGATTGTCATAAGAACCTGAATGGCCTTAAACGTTTAGTCTATTGAGGCGTTACGTTAGATCTGTGAAATGACCTTCATGTTATCTTTTTTTCATTTTCCTCTGCGATACCGTTTATTGATGTCATGCAAAAATTTTCAAATCCGATACGCATTAGGGTGCTCGATGGTACCTTCAAAACATATTGCTTTTATCAGAAAAACTCATCCACCCTATAGTCCCACTCATGCCCTGCAACCGACCATTCAGCGTTTACGGCTGGTGGAAATCCTGTCCGACAGTAACCATTTTTATTCTGAAAATCGAAAACACCGTGAGGATAGCCATTGATCAGCAACACACATTTCTTATTGTCTTCTGACCAGCCAACTTTTACATCACAAGGTTTATGCCGATCGGCAATGTCTTCAATATTGTAGATATGCAGCGCATCTCTAATGGGATTTCCTGCTGCAGACTCGTCTATGGCATAGAAGTAGCCCGTTTCACCGTCGTCTTCAAATACTGCAGCCAACACGCCATCTGGTGCCGTGCTTTCAAGCGTGTTCGCTTCACCGATAGTCATTTCGCCATGAGCGGTAACTAATATTGTCATTATCTCTCCTTGTTTAACTTTTCACCGCTTACTCACGATGAATTGCGTGGTGAAGCTTGTAATCCCAAATAACTCATCATTACCAAGATGCGATATTAGTTTTTTGCATATTCGATTCTATCCAGATCGGAACAACCCATCATCGCAAAGTGTTCTCTATCAGGTTCGGCTGAAATGCGGAATGGCGCAAAAGCGCTACCGGCACCAATCTGGATATCATCCAACCCGACATACACGTTTTCTGGTTTAAGTTGGAATCGGCTAAAACCACGACTATCCCGCCGGGTGACATCTGAAATAACCGCATCTCTCACCTGCTGGGGCGTCAATGTACTGCAAGCCTTAAGATCGGCCCGATGTATTTGTTGCTGTTCTAAATATAACGCCGCCAACAGCAAAGCAAAGAATGCGACAATGCCGACAACTATTTTAATGAAAAGCGACATCAAACTTTCCTTGTTTAGTCAGGGCCAATAGACAACAAAGATTGCTTCGGGGTTTTAAGTTGCCAGAAGCTCACCTCTCATCGCCCTTCAGTAAAACATGACGGTAATGTCTGCGACATCAGGCGGATGGTAAAATGCTGCCACACGAAGAAAGCCGGCGGAATGATGATCATTGCCCGGAGCATGGCATATAAGAAAGTGTTGTCACTTGGAAACAACCAGTCGAAAACCACGAACTGGATGACCACTGCGGCAAAATAAAAGAAGGTGTTGAGCCAGTACTGTAGATGAGAGCGAGCTCTGCGATGCGCATCACGGTAGTTCTGTTGCCAGATGGATCGAGGCAGACCTTCAAACTCGGGGATATCTCTCTTCGACCACCAAAATTTCATGTGCGCTCCTTTCACATTGACACCCAAATGATAATTAATATCAATATCATCTGCAACCTTATGAGTTTTGAGCTTGCTTCTTAACGGAGCCACCAGCTATCAGAGTGCAGTGCCCTATTTTGCGTTCCCTTAGATAAAATGGGTCAGTTCTAAGCACCAGACGATTCACATGTTAACTGTGAATATTCGCCATGTTTGATTGAACGTATAACGTGGTGTTTACCAAATAGGTTCGATACTCTGCCTGTTATCCAAAGGGATTAATGAGATATTACGAACGCAGTGAGCTGCTGCACTTGCAGGTGGCGAAATACATTTTCAGCAAGGAGTCAGTTATGTCACGTGATATTGGCATCTACATTCAAAAGGAAAGTTACCCACCGACTGATGTTCTGAGGAATGCCATTATTCAGGAAGGGTTTCCCTGTGTGCTTGATGATGAGTTCGACCCACTCACCTACGGTGGTTTTCTACTGTGCCCTGTTGATGGCTCCCCCGCTGGTTTCGAATATCATGTCAGACCCATCGATGAAGATGAGCTTGAAGAAGTAGAAGCTTCCTTCACTCCAGATACAGTCATTTTACTATCAACTGGCAGTAATGAACGTGAGTGGATATCCGCTGTAGCCACAGCCAGTTGCCTTGCTAAACTGGCTGGCGGAATTATGGTTAATTATTACACCGGCGAGCAAATTACCGCTGAACACGCCACTGACTGGGCAAGAACGCAGATCGCTCTGCAAAAGTTACTCAATAGACGAATTATCGATCCCATCAGGCCATGCTTAAAATCTGCTGCCTGAGAATAATGACTACTCATTGTGGACGCCACGGATTCCAATAGAACACCGTTATTAACCAAGCTAACGCTGAGTATGTGTCAGGCAGCGCATACAGTCGCGTGATAATTCACGAGTGAGCGGCCAGTTGCGTCATGGTGATCATTGAAGCCTGGCAGGTAGCGAGGTTACTAAGAGCAGCGATGCCTGCAGCGTCCCGCACATTGGTGGTGAAAAGCAGGCTTAATCGCCTGCTTTTAAGGTCTACATATTCACTTATCGTAACTCACCGGCGTTATTGCACTTCTGTCCAGATTTCTGCCCAGCGCATGCAGTGCGCTGTTCATAGGACACAGCGTGCCTACTTCTGTGACGCGACAATCATTCTGACGCCACTCTTCACGTAAAAGCGGATGTTGTTGGTTTATCACCTGAAGATTTCGCAGGTCATCCAGACTTTGTCCCTGGAAATAGACATGCAGGAATCGCTCACCACTACGCGTATCACGCCAGCGTTCGAATACCAGACTGCTTCCCGGCGGAATGTTGCCACGCGTATAGCCCGACAGCGTCCAGCTAAAGTTCATCAGCGTGCGCACCATGGCAATATTGGTGTCATGTGCCACCAGCAGTAACCAACGGGTATCGGGTGTAGGCCCTGTAGTTTTACCGACGCCCTGTTCAGCCCCCTGCAACATCGCATTAAGGAGGATTGAGCCACGCTTTTGAGCGGTATAAAGCACATCGTTACTGAGATCGTAATTAGCGGTCAGCAGCGGCAATACCGCGGTGATTTGAGATGCTGTCGTGATATTTCCCCAAGCCAGCTGGCTTAGCGGCAGATTTTCATTCCAGCCAAGGCGCAGAGTTTCCACCATATTTGCCAGCACACTCAGGCCATCAACATAGGCTTTACCGCTTTTGCTCTGTTTAATCTGCCATTGTTTTTCAAAGAACGAACAGTCAGCATCAGGAGTGCAGACTGCGTTTCGAAGCGCCTGAACTGCAGGTTGTAACGCCTGCTGACGTGCAGCTAAGTCACCTGCAGTAGCGTTAACTGCCGCAAGCTGTTTAGCGGGATCAGTGTTTGTTTCAGGGAAGGCTTCAGTCTGAAACAGTGGGTCGTCTTCACCCTTTACCCGATGAATTTCAACACCGCAGCCGGGAAAGGCACCATCTACCAGTGCTTGGGCTGTCGCACGTGTGCGCTGCAGTGGGCTGGCGCGAACATAGATATCCTGCGGCTGAGGACAACCGTTAGTCAGCAATCCTAACTGTCGATAATGATCACCTTCCCAGCGGCCTTTATTGGCAACCGCCGCGTATCCGTGCCCGGTCAGCTCCCCGTCGGCAGTGGTCCAGGTTGTCCAGGCACGATGCGTAGCGGCCTCGATATCCTTCCTGTTACCTGGCGTTGGCGGACGGATACCGTGCCGGCTCAGTTCCACCACTTTCTCCAGCTGATATTGTGCTTGCGCATGAGCCTGCGAAATACCTAACCAAAGCGCTCCTGCGATAAACAGGCGTGCAGCAACCTGATGTCTGCGTGGCATCATAGTGTCTTCCTTATGGCATTAATTAAGAGGAATAGAGGGTGCGGTGCTCACTGGCATTACGTCTCGCCACCATAACAGCGGTAACAAAACACAACAACGCGGAGACGATACCGGCTGCCACCCAGAACAGGGACAACGTGTGAAAATCGTAGATCTTTTTACCGCTTTCAATCACTGACGTTTTATCAATGATTATACCGGTTAGAAATTCGCCGAAACCGGCGCCGGCATAACTGACAATACCGATGGTTCCCAGTGCCGCCCCCGCCGCCTTGCGTGATGAAATGTCCACCGCAAGCAAACCACCCAGAAAACAGGTCAGTGCGCCAATGGTTGCGCCGAAGATGATCATCGAAAGAATATCGGTGTAATAACTTTGTGGAGACCACAGCATCAGCGCAAATCCACCGGTATTAAGAATGCTGATAAATCCCGCCATGATGCTGCGATTACGGGCAAAAAATCGATCCGATAATACCCCGGCCAGAATCGTACCAATGATACCGGCGATAGCATTTACACCAATGATGGCCGATGCTTCTACGGTGGTGTACCCCTTGCCCTGCTGCAGAAAGAAAATGCCCCAGGAGTTCACGCCATATCGATCGATGTACATAAACGCAGAAGCCAGAGCCAGCGTCCACAGTGCTGGATTACGTAATGCCTGCAACTGGTTCTTCAGGATGGAGCTTTTTGCCTCCTCCTCTTCCATCGGTTCATGACTGATTTCATGGATTGACGGGAATCCGCTGCTTTGCGGGGAATCGCGCATAAACAGCAACATGATCACCACACCCGCGGCGCCAAGTGCAGCCGTAGAGAGATAACCCATATGCCATCCATACCCGGCGATAACAGCGGCTATCACCATGTAGGTCATGGCTTCCCCAATGTTGTGCGCGGTAGACCAGATAGAGTAAAAGGTGCCACGCTCTTTGGTGCCGTACCAGCGCGCCAGTGATACGGCGCAGGGACCGACACCCATGGATTGTGCCCAGCCATTGATACCCCAGAAGATGGCGAGCAGCATCGCATTCGTGGTCATCCCCATCATCAAGTTCATACCCGCACTTATCAGCAGGCCTAAACTCATAAAGCGCACCACGTTAGCGTGATCGGCAAGGAACCCGTTTACCAGTTTGCCTATGGCATAACTGAAGAACAGCGCGGAGCCAATCATCCCCAGCTCAGAAGGAGAAATCCCCAAATCCACTAGCGCGCTTTTAGCAACCGTGAAGGAAAGACGGCAAATGTAAAACGTAACGTAGGCCAGGGTCATAGCTAGAAACGTTTGCCATCGCACGAAACGGAAGCGTTTTTCGTCAAGGACGCCAGCGTGTTTCTCTGGGCTGGCGCGAAAAAAGTTGAGTAATCCAGACATCATCTTGTCTCCAAAAGGCGGAGGCGCTACTGATTGCTTTTTATCATCCGTAATACTCAGATCCATATTTTGTAGGGAACAGAATCAGTTGCCATGCCCGTGCAGGTTAGAGTAAGGGTTGTTTAACCCATTGTTGTAATTGTGAGTAGAGCGTTTTACTTGCCAGTAATACCGGGTTGCCGCGATCCAGCCCTCCATCAGCCAGATAATTGTTGGTGGCTCCTCCCGCTTCGCGCATCAACACGATCCCCGGTAATCCATCCCAGGGATTCATATGGGGTTCGTAATAACCAATCAGCCTGCCTGCGGCAGCCCAGGCGCTCATCAATGCACCGGAGCCATTTCGCACAAACATGCCGCCATGCTGTAGAAGCTCATCAAGAAACGGCAGGAAATCGCCCGACGATACGCGATGGGATGTACCGACTCCCATGACACCGCCGACAACGGTTGCCGCTGCATGGGGTTCGATGCGCAGATCATTCAGCCATGCACCCTGCCCCTTACACGCATGAAACAGCTCATGATGATTAGGGTCATAAACCACCCCAATCACCGGTTCGCCGTCAGCCACAATTGCCAGGGACAAGCACCATGTATGCAGCCCATTCAGGAAAGCACTGGTGCCATCAATGGGGTCCACTACCCACAACACCCGCTTGTCACAGTCGGTGCTGCCACTCTCCTCCCCGAGAAAACCATCATCTGGAAATGCTTGTGCAATGCGTGATTTTACAAAGGACTCCACCTCACGATCTGCACGACTGACGACGTCCTGTAAGTCACTTCCCTTGTGATCCGTCTGCAGGCTTTCGCGCTGCTGATAAAACTCGTATGCCAGTTTCCCTCCAGACTCGGCAAGACTGCAGGCGAAGCGGTAGCGCGCCATTAACGAATCGTTTTCACTGGTAAACATGACCTCTCCTCAAAAATGCACACGTGTGCATTACGTATTAAAAAATTTGCCCCGAGGGGCAGAAAGGAGTTTGGGCATAATGGAAAGATTAATCTGTGACCAAAACCACACAAAACTAATTTTCCATTATGCGCTTTCACGGATGATTAATTTCACTGGAACAGCACGATGACGTGATGGCAAATCAAATTGGGCAATGCGCGTGACAAGAAGATCCACTGCCTGTTGGGCGAGTCCGTCTGTATCCTGCTGGATGGTGGTCAAATGATAGGGATCCCAGTCAGCCTGAGGAATATCGTCAAACCCAATAACGGCTGGTGGAGCTTTATCACCCGTTAAAGAACGAAGACCATCTATTGCACCTAACGCCAGCATATCCGTGGCGCAGATCAGCACCTGGCAATCGCGCAGGGTAATCGCGGCTAAACGTCCCGCCTCATAGCCACCCCCGGGTACAAAAATGGGTGAAAGATTCAAATCCGGCGCACTTGCGGTTAATGCATGAAATCTTTCACGAGTACTGTAATTCGATTCGTCCTCTCCAATAAAACCGATATTGTTCCACCCACGCTTGCGGCAATACTCTGCCGTCAAATTCATTCCCTGCTCATTATCACTGGCGACCCGGTCACATCCGTTGAGTTCGGCATGGCGGTTAATCAGCGTAACGGGAATCTTTCTTTCCAGATACTCCTCCGCCAATGACAGCGGAGGTGCACCAGAGGTGATGATCACACCCGCAACGTGATAACTCAGCAATTGTTTAAGTGAGGGCGCCAGCTGTTCAGGATCATCAGCATTCATTAATAATGGCATAAAACCATGCAGTGCCAGCTGATGCACCAGTGGAGAAAGGAGTTTGCTGCGAAAGGGATTGTCAAAGCCAGCGGTAACGATGCCAATGAAATTACTGCTGCCGGTGTTCATGGTACGGGCGATAATATTGACCTGATACCCCAACTGCTCCGCAGCCTGCATCACTTTCACACGTGTTTTTTCAGCAACAGATGCGCCGGGCGTAAATGTTCGGGATACCGCGGAGCGTGATACACCAGCAAGACGCGCAACGTCCTCAGCCTTAACCCAGTTTTTCCCTTTATCGCTCATTAGCCCAACTCACATTACGATCCACGTTCACTAATTACACCGTTATAACAGAATTCCATCCCCAATATTTTTCGTGAAGTTCCGATCATGCTTATGCTCGCCTGAATTCACAACTAACAATTGCCACTGACACCGGAGACTGGTGCCGAAATAATTCATGGTCAGTCGGCACGGTACTCTACAAAATTCGTCTTTGAAGCGATTTTGTCGTAAAGCGCTCTGGCGCGGTAATTATCCTCGCGGGTTTTCCAGTAGACCTTGGAACAATTCAATGTTTTTGCGGCATCAACAACGGCGGTTAGCAGAGCCAGCCCTGCCCCTTTCAGCCTTACATCACTATGCACATAAAGATCTTGCAGGTAACAGTAATCACCGGTGGTCCAGGTGCTACGATGACAGATGTAATGAGCAAACCCGATAAGTTTCCCATCCTCTTCCGCCACCAGACAGTGCATTGGTTCGTTATCACAGAGCAATCGCCTGAAGGTGGTATTGGTAACCTTCTCTGAGACTTCGCTGACGTAAAAATCCAGATAGCCCAACCATAACGCTTTCCACTGTGCATAATCAGTTTCAACCAGATGCCGTCTCACCCTACCCATTCGTTTCTCTCCAAAGTTCGAGCGTAATAGTAAATATTGTCTGCATTCCTCTGTACTTACCCTAACCGTAATTGATATGCATGAAAATACTCATCATCTGCATGAGCTTTTACACTGTGTTGAATACCGCGTCTTACATTTAGGTGGGCAAAGCAATGACTCATATTCACTTCTCGCATTTAAATATGCCGTCCAAAAGTCTCCTGGGAACCGGCTATCCTTCTAACAGGGGGATCGAAATATGTGTGGAAGATTTGCTCAGTACAGTAGTCGCGATACCTACTTTGACGCGCTAGGGGTCGACGATAGCGATTACATCCATGACCCAGAATCCATAGGGCGTTACAACGTAGCGCCTGGCACTAATGTACTGCTGATTAACGAGCGCGACGGTGAGCTCAAACTCGATCCTGTATACTGGGGATATGGTCCTGAGTGGTGGGATAAACAGCCATTAATCAACGCCCGCGTAGAAACCGCGGCCTCGAGCCGGATGTTTAAACCGCTGTGGAATCACGGTCGCGCGGTGGTACCAGCCGATGGCTGGTATGAATGGAAACGAAGCGGAAACAAAAAGCAGCCCTATTTTATTCACCACAAAAGCCATGAGCCCCTGTTCTTCGCTGCCATCGGTAAAGATCCCTTTGATAACCCGCACGGCCATGAAGGATTTCTGATCGTAACCGCCTCAAGTAATGAGGGCATGGTGGATATTCATGACCGAAGACCTCTGGTGCTTACTGCTGATGCCGTCAGAGAATGGTTAAGCTCGGACACTTCTTCCAAAGAAGCAGAGTTGATTGCAAAAAAGGCAGCCCTGCCTGAAAACAGTTTCCTATGGCACCCTGTGACCGCCAAAGTCGGCAGCCCCAAAAATCAGGGAAAGGAGCTTATCCAGAAAACTGACGATACAGTGTTTTAAGTGGCGAATAACGCGCTGCTGCTGTGAAGATTGGGAGTCGTTGGAGTGTTAAAATGCCATTACTTCAACAGATTAAACGGGTTGCTTAACACTCAGCTTGAGTTTTATAAGCCCTTTGAACTTTACACGATTCAACATTCTTATTTTATGTCACGAATCCTGAGGTTGTCATATTCCGGCTATAACGCTTAGTAAGACATTTAAGCTAGTTAAGATGCGAAAAAGGCCGCCCATAGGGCGACCTCTTCCGGCACTTCCTTTTGCGACCATCTGTTATTTATAAAGCTCAGCGGTCATGTGAACAACGTTGCCGTTGCTGGCTTCAAGAATTTTGTACTGCTGACCCTGCTGCTGAGCCTGTGCAGCGATTTTCGCTTCAGCACCATCAAGTGTCAGGGAAGTAGCTGTAACCCTTTGCGCGAAGCTCGCTGCTGACATCAGTGAAAGAGCGGCTACAGCGGCGATAGACATTGCTTTGATAGTTTTCATGGTCATATTCCTTAGTGTGTATGGTTGAAAGCTTGTTCGCTTTCGATGGGATAATAATAACCATTGTTATCATTGCAATATTAACAATAAATGCTGATATTGTGATCGTGCTAACTATCGCGCTGATAGGCATAACTTATAAATACGTCTCAAAGCACTACAATGAGTGACCCACACAGATCATTGACCGAGGATTGATGCAGAGCCCTCCACTCGTTCCACGCCTGCTTTCTGACGTTCGATCAGGATTGAAATCTCGTACCATAAGATGGCATGACAAGGAATTATCCCTGGCCCAATGCTTCACGTAAATGCCTCAGACAGCTCCTAGACGGCTTTGGTAATAGTGACTGAAGTTAAAAGCATGTCGTTATCATCAGTCGCCACATATCAAGATAAACAGAGCGAATGGACTGATGATGTACTGTTAATGGGTATGCGCGAACACTATCCTGAGAATGAACTCAACTCTATGGTGGGCATCATCCTTCACATCAATCGCACTGATGCTGAGCACTGATGATGAAAAGTTTCCAAGCTAGACGGTTTAGATTTAAAGCTAAGAGGATGAGAAAATGCTACTGGATAAGCTGAAAGCCCTGGAATGCAGCCTTCATGGTGAGAAACGTCATGATCGCAACTGGTTAGAACAACGACTTCATCCTGATTTTTGTGAAATCACACGCTCGGGAATATCGGTTAATCGTGCTGAGACGTTAGCATCGTTAGTCCAGGAAAGAGTTGCCCCTATCATTATCAGCGATGACTTTCAGCTCATAACCACGACAGAGTGCAGCGCGATACTGCACTACAGAACATTTGAGAGTAACGGCGCCAAAGCTTCACTACGCGCGTCATGCTGGGTTCGCTCATCAGAAGATGTCTGGACGCTAATATTCCATCAGGGTACGCCCGCAGCAGGATCTGCGTAAGGGAGGCATCACAAGAACACACAAAGGTGGTTTTGTACTTAGACGATTATTTCAGGAAAAGAAAATCAACTGCCACCATCAAACCTATAGTGAGTGCGACGAAAGCCGCCCCTGTTGCGAAGGCATGTTCTGTAGCCTGCCCTTCCTGCCGGAGGTCACGAAACCGAACAGCGCCGATTTCTCGTTGGCTGCTACTCCCCTGCCCCGATTCGTGTGTCCCGCAATTGCTCACCACCCTTTAAAAAATAGACTTTTTAACTCCGGATACTTTCCTGATCCTACTGCGCTGTTCCTTAGAACGGTCACGGTCTAGCCTAATTTATAGGAGATAATCATTGGCCAAGCAGATACCACGTATCGAAATGTAAAAAAAAAGATCACTACCATCAGCGATCTGCGTACTCATCAGACTTTCTACCGCATCACTCCTCTTGCCAGATAAACTCCCATCCTTAATACTGTACATATAAACAGTGTTATTTGGGAGGGCCTTTTATGTACGACAAGCACACAACAGCAATGATTTTTAGGACTTTATATCGGAGTGCCGAGCGATGAAACCGGCCACTTACGCGAGCGGATTAACGTTTCTCTGGGCACCAAACTATAGTCCACCGCTGAAAATCCCCTTGTTTGCTGACGCTTGTTCAGCAGGATTTCCCTCCCCTGCTCAGGACTATGTTGAGTCGGAACTCGATCTCAATGAGTTATGTATACGTCGGCGTGCTTCCACTTTCTTTGTACGTGCCAGTGGCAGCAGTATGGAGGAGCTTGGATTATTTGATGGCGACGTCATGGTTGTCGATCGCGCTGAAGAAGCTAACCATAACGATATCGTTATTGCCGAAGTCGCTGGAGAGTTCACTGTTAAGCGTTTGCAGTTACACCCTCGCCTGGCACTATTGCCGATGAATCCGGCTTACTCCGCGATCTATCCAGATGAACTACAGCTTCTTGGCGTTGTTACCTGGTTTTTTAGCAGCACAAGAGCCCGTAGGAGGTAAACATGCCAATGTTTGGATTGGCGGATGTTAACTCATTTTATGCCAGCTGCGAGGCTCTCTTTCGTCCAGACTTACGCGGTAAACCCGTTGTCGTTCTTAGTAATAATGATCTGAGTGGTGAGAAATGTTAGTTAATTCTATTCTGTTAAGATAATTTTATTCTTGATGGTGGGTAACAGAATATCATTCCGACTAACAGCAACTCATTAACACTGACTAAAGCTACCAGGGAATATTGGACAGAAGAGAAATGCACAGGACAAATGCGAGTATATTATTTGAAACCAAGCGAGATGACTGGTGCCCATAAAGAAGAATCACTCTTTTTTATTAACGCGACAACTCTTCACTTGCTCTTGATGAGAGTTCAACAATCAGAGTTTGAAAGTAAATACGGTGAAAATAAATCATCAAAATTAAACGAAAGTAAAACAAACCATCCATTTAGAAAGACGATTAAAAATCGTTTAAATATTGTTTATAATCATTGCTATTTTGTAACATTAAAACATTAAGTAATAAACAATTCATCACCAACTTAGACGAGCGGGACTATTCTTAATTTTTAAGGAGAACCTCAATGTTAACACGTCGTGATATGTTAAAAATGTCTGCCGCCGGGGCAGCAACCATTGGTCTAACTGGTGCCGCTATTAACAACGCAGTGGCAGGTGATCATCGTAATATAGTTCCGCCTACCACTTATAAGCCGGATAATAATGCTAAAAGCGTCTATAAATACAAATTTTCAGACAGTGAAAAGCGTAGTCTGCCCGGTGGGTGGGCGCGTGAAGCCACGGTTAATCAATTTCCTATTTCCGAAGGCATATCCGGCGTAGATATGACATTGGAGGCCGGAGCCGTAAGAGAATTGCATTGGCATGCAATTGCCGCTGAATGGGCTTACATGATTTCCGGCAAGGCCCGCATCACCATTATTGATCCAGAAGGAACGTCAGAAGTTGCCGACTTCGGCGAGGGTGACGTCTGGTATTTTCCTAAAGGCTACGGCCATTCTATTCAGGCATTAGATGGCGGCGCCCACTTTATTTTAACGTTTGATAACGGTCATTTCTCCGAGTTCGGTACATTTAGCATCACTGACTGGATCGCCCACACGCCTAAAGAAGTATTAAGTAAGAGTACAAATTTACCCGCCTCCATCTTTTCCAAAGCCAAACAGGGTGAAGCTTATATCGTGAACGGTCATGTTCCCCCCGTTCTTCCATTGCCACGAGATAATGGTGGCAGGGATGATTCACCACTTAAACACCACTATCCTATGATGAGTGAACCACCATTTTTCGAAAGTGATGAAGGTAGTGTACATATCGTTTCCTCGAAAGAATTCCCTATTTCCCAGACAATTACCGGTGTCATTGAGATAATGAAACCTGGTGCAGTAAGAGAGATGCATTGGCATCCAAATGCAAATGAGTGGCAATATTATATTTCGGGCAAAGGGCGAATGACAGTTTTCAGCTCGCATGGACACGCCGAAACGGCTGAATATGAGACCACTGATGTTGGCTATGTTCCACAAGGATATGGACATTACATTGAGAATATAGGCGATGAGGATCTTAAAGTTTTGGTTGTTCTTGATAATGGCATCTATCAGGATATTTCACTTTCAGATTGGCTGGCGAAAACCCCTGCGTACGTGCTGGCAGACAATTTTAATAACAATGAAGCCGACTGGAAAAGCAGGCCTGCAGAGAAGCTAGTTATCTCAAAAGGTGCTGTTAAGTAAGATCGTTATTAATCGTGTAACGGCCCTGCGCATCCAGGGCCGTAATAGCGTTCGGGAGAACACTCTGTACACTTCTGACACATAACGGCCCCATATTTAATTGCTGAAAAAAGCACGTGACTCAGGGCCTGCTGATATTCTTTAATTTCTAAGTCTCAGAACTCTTGACGAGTCGGACGTAGAACAATTTCATTAATATCAACATCTGCCGGTTGTTCAATGGCAAAAGCGATTGCACGGGCAACAGATGCTGCAGGTATAGCTTGTTTATAAAACGCCAAAACATTTTCTGATGCCGTGCCGGATGTAGAGTATTTCAGATCACTTTCTACTGCGCCGGGCTCAATTGACGTGACGCGGACCTTATCTCCAACCTCTTGCCTTAAACCTTCTGAAATTGCCCTCACGGCAAATTTTGTGCCCGAATAGACCGTACCGCCGGGTGCAAATACCTTAATACCTGCGACTGAACTCAGATTAATGATATGCCCACTCTCTTGTGCCAGGAAACGAGGCAACGCGGCGGCGATACCATAAAGCGTGCCTTTCAAGTTGACATCAATCATGGCGTCCCATTCGTCAGTATTGACCTCTGACATCGGGCGGATAGGCATCAGACCTGCATTGTTAATGAGAACGTCAAGTCTTCCAAAATCTTTGATAACGGCTGATACTACGGACTCAACTTGATGCTTATCAGTAACATCAAGCGAATAACCTCTGACATCCCCACCGGCGCGGGTAATTTCCTCAATGATTTCTTCTGTTTTTGATTGTCTGCGTGCTGCGATTGCAACCTTAGCACCACGACTGGCAAGGAGCCGAGCAACCTCAGCACCGATCCCTGTATTACCGCCAGTGATTAAAATAACTTTATTTTCAATTCCATTGTTCATGATATGCCCCTTAAATTTTTTAACGCTGCGCGTTGTAAACCGGATAATCAGTAAAACCTTCACCCGTCCCGCCATACAGCGTGGCGGCATTAAGATCGTTAAATGCCCAACCGTTCGCTATGCGTTCAGGGAGATCAGGGTTGGCGATAAATGGACGACCAAATGCAATAAGATCGGCCAACTGCTCCTCAACCATCCGGGCACCACGTTCTGCTGTGTATCGACCGGCATAGATGATGCGTCCACTAAATTTCGCGCGGATCTCACGGCGGAACGCTTCGGGTAAGTCGGGGGCATTTTCCCAGTCGGCTTCGGCTATAGACACATAGGCAACACCGGCGTTTTCCAGGATTTTTACCGCTTCGACGTAGGTCTTATGCGGATCACTTTCAACCAGGCCGATATAGACGCGGTCTTCATCTGTGCTTGAAAATAAAGGCGTGAAGCGGACGCCCAGACGGTCTGGCCCTATTGCATGAGTGATAGCCTGAACAATTTCATCCAGAAACCGCAGTCGATTTTCAATAGAACCGCCGTATTCATCCTTACGCTGGTTTGCATGCTCTGAAATGAACTGATTAACCAAATAACCATTCGCAGCATGGATCTCGACCCCGTCAAAACCTGCACTGATGGCATTTTTCGCCGCCTGGGCATATAAATTCACGAGGTCTTTAATTTCTGACTGGGTCAGTTCGCGAGGAATTGAAGGGGCAACCAACGTGCCCGTACCCGGCCCTGTCTCAATAAAAGCCTTTGCTTGTTCAGCCTGAATCGCTGAAGGAGCCACGGGGGCACTTTCTTCTGGTTGCAGTGCGGAATGAGAAACGCGTCCCACATGCCAAAGTTGTGCAAAAATAATCCCCCCTTCGGCATGGACCGCGCGGGTCACTTTTTTCCAACCCTCAATGTGTTGCTCAGTATAAATTCCCGGTGTCCAGGCATAACCTTGTCCACGAGGCTCAATCTGAGTACCTTCCGTGATCATGAAACCTGCACCCGCGCGTTGACGGTAATATTCGGCCATGAGGTCGGTGGGCACATTACCTGGTTGTTCACTTCTTTGGCGCGTCAGTGGGGGGAATACAATGCGATTTTTAAGGGTATAAGGACCAAGCTGAGTTGGCTCGAATAAGGCTTTATGATTCATAAGGATTTTCCATGAGTGATCATCGTAAGAGGTGACGGGTGGGCATCCTGTCACCTTCACTTCGTCAACAGTTATGCACCCAGCAGCTTAATCAGCTGGGCTGCTGCTGCTGCCGAGGACGTTGGGTTTTGCCCGGTGATGAGCAAGCCATCGCTGACCACATAAGAACTCCAGTCCGCCCCTTTCGAGTAAATCCCGCCTTTGGCAATCAGCTCATCTTCTACCAGGAAAGGCACAATCTGCGTCAGGCCCACGGCTTCCTCTTCGCTGTTCGTAAAACCGGTGACCTTACGGCCTTCTACCAGCGGTTTTCCCTCCGGGGTTTTGACGTGGCGCAGCACGCCAGGCGCATGGCAGACCAGAGCGACGTGTTTGTTTGCCGCCAGGAAGGCTTCGATAAGGGCGATGGAGTGTTTATCTTCGGCCAGGTCCCACAGAGGGCCGTGACCACCCGGATAAAAAACGGCGTCGTAATCAGCTTGTGAAACGCTGTCGAGGCGAACCGTTGACGCCAGGTGTGCTGTTGCTTCAGCGTCTGCCTCGAAGCGGTGGGTCTGTTCGGTCTGGAAGTCAGGCTCATTACTTTTTGGGTCTAACGGCGGGTTACCGCCTTTCGGTGAAGCCAGCGTAATTTCCGCGCCTGCGTCTTCGAAGGCGTAGTAAGGTGCGGCCAGCTCTTCCAGCCAGAAGCCGGTTTGGCGGCCGGTGTCGCCCAGCTTGTCGTGTGAGGTTAAGACCATCAGAATTTTCATCATTACTCTCCTGCATTTCAAAATGATAGTTGGATTAGACCGGTCGTATATTAAATGGGTACAGAAACAGCTCTATACTGAGTACCCCCTTGCTAGGGGGTAATATGAATAATTTTTCTTGTCGTGAGCAGCGCTGAATCAAACGGGCCAGTATTTCGAACAATCTTGACCATGACGCTTGCACCGACCCAAAGCTGGTAGAGGCTTTCTGCCACGGTGCGAGGTGTATCGTCAATAGTGAGAGACCCCTCGGCTACGCCCGTTTCTAACGCTTCCGCCAAACGCGAGATTATCCCTGAAGTGCCTGCCTCTAGCGTTAAGCGCATCGTGTCCGAAAGATCGGCAACTTCAGCGCCTAATTTCACGGCAAGGCACTTCCCTTGACACTCAGAGAACGACTGAGATTCACGCCACTGCTGCCAGTAGTTCATCAGCCGCTGAGCCATATTGAGACCTGGCTGGCCCAGTGTCCTGTCGATATCGGCGAGATAATCATCAAAATAGTGTGCCAGCATGTCTGCGCCAAAAGCTTCTTTCGAACTAAAGTAATGATAGAAAGAGCCTTTAGGCACACCAGCATCTTTGAGTATTTCGTTCAATCCGACCGCAGAAAATCCTTTACCCGCCATAATACGCTGGCCTGTCGCCAGAATATGCTCGCGGATTTCATTGCTATGTAGTTGAGTTGTCGTATTCATATGTTTAATTTACCAAGAACTAGACCAGTCGTCTATAGGCAAGCTAAAACTATTCCATTTTGCTAGAGCTTATTTGTAGATTTCAGCAGTACCGTACAGATGGTTATCGCCACCGGCTGAAATAATACGGTAAGACGTTGCGCCATGTTCAGTCGCTTTCGCCGCCAGTTTGTCCTGCAGGTCGCTCAAATTGCTTCCAACAGCTGAAGCGTTGATCACTCCAATACTTTGCCCCTTCACAGGCACAGCGTTGACTTCGGTCGCGGCAAAAGTGGCAAAAGAAGCGGCAGTCAGTACGATTACAGCAAAGGCTTTAGTTACGTTTTTCATGATCATATCCTCATTAAATTATTTTTAAGCACACGTTAAGCGTGGGCAAGGGGGTATATTTTTAGGCACTGAATTCATTTTAAAAATTCGCTCAATGCCTGGGAAACGGGTATAAATGGGGACCCTGTATGTCCCTTATCGCATTACTCTTCAATGAATCGCAGCAGGTCTTCATTAATCGTCCCGGCTTGGGTGATTGTCATCCCGTGGCCAAATCCTGCATAGACCTTGAGCTGCGCATCTTTGACAAGTTGCGCGGACAGAATGGCAGAGTCGGCCAGCGGAACGATCTGATCGTCATCACCATGCATGATCAGGGTTGGCACATCGATTTTCTTAAGGTCATCAGTGAAATCAACCTCTGAGAACTGTTTGATACAGTCATATTGACCTTTGATCCCACCCCGCATGCCCTGAAGCCAGAAGCTTTCTCTCACACCATCAGAAGGCGTCTCTGACGAACGGTTATAGTTAAAAAACGGCGTGGTCAAATCCTTGTAGAACTGAGAACGGTCTTTTTCGACCGCAGCACGGATGCCATCAAACACTTCCATAGGCAGACCGCCAGGATTTTTCTCACTTTGCAGCATAACGGGAGGTACTGCGCCGATAAGTACTGCTTTGCTGACGCGCGCCGAGCCATACGTACCGATATAGCGTGCGACTTCACCACCGCCGGTCGAATGTCCAACCAGAACAACGTCTTTGAGATCTAACTGCTCGATGAGTGATGATAAATCTTCAGCGTAGGTATCCATATCATTGCCGTCCCACGTCTGACTCGAGTTGCCATGGCTGCGGCGGTCGTGAGCGATGACACGGAACCCCTGCTGACCGAAGAACAACATTTGCGCGTCCCATGCATCACTTGATAATGGCCAGCCGTGGGAGAAAATAATGGTTTGTCCCTTGCCAAAGTCTTTATATGCAATCTTAGAACCGTCTTTCACCTGAATAGTTTTCATTTCTTTATTCTCTTTTCTGTTGGCGACGCCTCATGGGCGGCGCATTTGATTTAAAAGTATTTTTCTTCGTATATTGATTTTTACACTGGGCAGTCATTGAAAGAATGACTGGCCTAGAAAGCATTTAACTGATGTTTACTGAGATAAGCTTTGTGCCGCTTTTTCGATCACCGCCGCAATTTTTTCTGGCTGTGATGCGTAAATGGCATGGTTGCCTTTCAATTCAGTGACGGTGCTGTGCGCACGTTTAGCCATGAAGCGCTCCAGTTCTGGATTAATAGCACGATCCTGCGTCGCCACGACGGCCCAGCTAGGCTTCGTTTTCCATGCCGGAACGCCTGCCGGGGCAGTGAATGCTGCTACTGCAGGCATGAGTTGAGATTGCGCCAACAGATTTGTTTCTTTGACGGGCAAGTCAGCGGCAAAGTCCGCGTGGAAATTTTCAGGTTTGATATAAAGGAAGTGATCTGGCGTTTCAGTAATTGACTGAGCAGCCGGCGGATACTTTTTGGCCAGACTCAGCAATGAATCACCTTGCTCCGGCTGGAACGCTGCGATGTAAACCAGACCTGCAACAGAGGGGTCATTTCCCGCGTCACTGATGATCATTCCGGCGTAGCTATGGCCAACCAGCAGTGATTTACCACTTTGTAATGCCAGAACGCGTCGAGTCGCAGCGACATCATCAGCCAGCGAGGTTTGCGGCTCCTGAACAATCGACACTTTGTAGCCAGCTTTATTCAGAATGCGAGCCACCGGATCCCAACCTGAGCCATCAACAAAAGCACCATGTACCAGAACGATGTTTTTTACCGGCGCAGCCATTGAAGACTGAGCATAAACAGACAGAACCAGGCTTAAAGCCAGAGTAGTAAACGATTTTTTAAACATGATTAATTTCCTTCAATTGTCATTTTTTAAGTTAATACCCTGACATCATGGCTCCCTGCCTTACAGGCCAGCGGACGGACATTCAGGTGTGTAATGTTGTCTAGATTTGCTGTGTGGGGGTGCTTAAAGAGCTGCTTACCCACGTGATTAACCGTTATGCATTAAGCTGCTTAATTAGCTGGGCTGCTGCCGCCGCCGAGGACGTTGGGTTTTGCCCGGTGATGAGCAAGCCATCGCTGACCACATAAGAACTCCAGTCCGCCCCTTTCGAGTAAATCCCGCCTTTGGCAATCAGCTCATCTTCTACCAGGAAAGGCACAATCTGCGTCAGGCCCACGGCTTCCTCTTCGCTGTTCGTAAAACCGGTGACCTTACGGCCTTCTACCAGCGGTTTTCCCTCCGGGGTTTTGACGTGGCGCAGCACGCCAGGCGCATGGCAGACCAGAGCGACGTGTTTGTTTGCCGCCAGGAAGGCTTCGATAAGGGCGATGGAGTGTTTATCTTCGGCCAGGTCCCACAGAGGGCCGTGACCACCCGGATAAAAAACGGCGTCGTAATCAGCTTGTGAAACGCTGTCGAGGCGAACCGTTGACGCCAGGTGTGCTGTTGCTTCAGCGTCTGCCTCGAAGCGGTGGGTCTGTTCGGTCTGGAAGTCAGGCTCATTACTTTTTGGGTCTAACGGCGGGTTACCGCCTTTCGGTGAAGCCAGCGTAATTTCCGCGCCTGCGTCTTCGAAGGCGTAGTAAGGTGCGGCCAGCTCTTCCAGCCAGAAGCCGGTTTGGCGGCCGGTGTCGCCCAGCTTGTCGTGTGAGGTTAAGACCATCAGAATTTTCATCATTACTCTCCTGCATTTCAAATCAATAGCTGAATTAGACCAGTCGTCTAATGCGTTCTTAAATAAAAATGTGTTTACCCGTGCCTACTATTCCGGCCAACTCTGCGTGCTGTTTCATTCTACCGGAACGGCTGTCGTGCTATGTCGCCTGGTCGCCGTTGCCATGTGTGTAAGCTAACTCATAATAGACTGGTCGTCTACAGATAATTAATAAAACTCTTCATCTTTTTCATCTCAGGACACTTTGTCATAGCGGATGCCTGTCACGATGAAGTAAGCCACAAATTTTAAAGCTTATTCAACTGCGTCCTTTTACTTATCGATGATGCACTTAGTCAACTTTCTTTGCCCAAACTGCCTGAGCATTTGTGAATTCACGCAGGCCAAAGTGGGAGAGCTCGCGACCATACCCACTCTTTTTCACCCCGCCAACCGGGATGCGTGCATTCGTGGCAGAAAATCCGTTGATGAATACGCCTCCTGTTTCTAAGCGCCGCGCGATTCGCTGGGCACGAGAAACATCACTGGTCCAAAGGTTGCCCCCTAAGCCGTAATCGCTGATATTTGCCAGCTCAATGGCATGCTCAACGTCATCTGCGACAGTAATAGTTGCTACAGGGCCGAAGGTTTCCTCATCAAATGCAGCCATTCCCGGACCGACTTCACCCAATACGGTAGGCTCATAGAAGTTGCCAGGGCCCGCGATTTTATTCCCCCCAAGAAGACGTGTCGCGCCGGCTGCGAGAGTTCGTTCTACTTGATGATGTAATTCTTCACGCAAATCTTTTCGCGCCATGGGCCCGATCCTATTTTGCGGGTCCAGCGGATCGCCAACCTTCAACTGTCTGACGGCCGCGATGAATTTTTGTGTAAATTCCTCCGCGATGGGTTTTTCCAAAATAAACCGTTTCGCGGCTAAGCACACCTGGCCCGCATTTTGGAATCGCGCTTCAACACCCGCTGTAACAGCCAAATCAATATTGGCGTCAGCGAGCACGATAAATGCGTCTGATCCACCCAGCTCAAGCAAGCTTTTTTTCAATGCTTTGCCTGCAATCGCCGATACGGAAGACCCCGCCCGCATACTCCCCGTCAGTGTCACTGCGGCAATGCGATCATCCTCAATCACCTCTGCAACAGTTTCGTTATCAGCAATAAGATTGGCGAATAAACCTTTAGGGAAGCCTGCACTCTCATAAGCATCCTGCAAAGCATAGGCAGAGCCCATCACATTGGGCGCGTGCTTGAGGATAAAACCGTTACCCGACAGCATAATCGGGCCCGAAGCGCGAATGACCTGCCATAAAGGGAAGTTCCAGGGCATGACGGCCAAAATAGATCCAATCGGCAGATAGGAGACATGTACCTGATCGTCATTTTCGACAGAAACAGGCTCATCTGCGAGGATTGCCGGGCCATTGCTGGCAATCCAATCAATAGTCACTGCACACTTCTCAACTTCAGCGCGGGCAGCAGCGAGGGTTTTTCCCATTTCAGCGGTGATGATCCCTGCCAAAATTTCTGAACGCTCGCGCAGAATCGCGGATAAACGACGATAAGCTTCTACGCGTTTCGACATGGGAGTAGCACGCCAAAGGCGAAAAGCCGCGTTATTATCCGCCAGCATACCTTCTACTTCGTCTGCAGTTTGGAATGCATAAGTCGCGATCAACTCGTCCGTCGCAGGATTACGCGAGGTCGCGACATCAAGAGAAAGCGTATTCTGTGTGACAGGTTGGGATGACATAGTTTTTGCCTCATAAACGGTTTAAGAGAAGCACGTTGTGTGCTTCGATAAAATCCAGTTTAGGCAGGTCGAATCATCCCTGGAAGGCGTCTTGTTATCCTATGACTGGGAGTCACAGGCAACGTGCCGGGGAATATAGGTCACCAGAGAGAGGTCGGGTCTCCCCTCTGGCGTGAGTGCAACGTAGGTAAATTCTATATGCCCAGAAGTGGGATGCAAAAGCCGCTTGCTCCCCTCTCCCATGCCTTTCACTTCCGTATCCAGCCACCACTCCTTGAATTCCGGGCTTTTTTCAGAAAGTTCTTCAATGAGATGGTCAAAAGGCTTTTTGTCCTGAGCATGGGCGCGTGACGCGCGGAAAACGGAGATCATCCCTCGGGCCATCAGCTCCCAATCCAGGATCTGCGTGCGATATGGACGATATAGAAACAGCAGTCGCAACGTATTACGCTCATGAGGTTCCAGCGATCCATAATCGATGAACAAATCAGCAATAGCATCATTCCAGGCGAGAATATCAAGTCGGGCATTTCTCACATATGCCGGAATGGGATCGATAGCGCGCACTAAACTTTTCAGGCCATCACTCACACCATCCGCGAGGGGATGGGGTACCGGCTCTTCGCGCGGTGAAAGAGCAAAAAGATGGGATGATTCAATTCTGTTCAGTTTAAGAACTTTGGCTATACGCTGGAGTGCATCTGCCGAAGGTTTAATCTCTCTCCCCTGCTCAAGCCAGGTATACCAGCTCACACTGACTCCAGCCAGGACGGCGACTTCCTCACGACGTAAACCGGGTGTACGGCGAGCACCCTGTTGCATGCCGAAGTCCTGAGGATTAAGTCGTGCGCGCCGGCTTACTAAGAAAGCACCAAGTTCACGACGCTGCTCTGACGTGGTTTTTTTAACCATAATAGTCTGCCTGTAAATTTGTCTCTTTGGCCAACGCTTCATCAAGATGCGGATGAATTTCTTATTTTTTCATCTGAACCCTATGCTCAAGGTACAATTTATGCAAAAAATCCTTCATTTCCGTGGCTAACATTGGTAGCCACGGGAGTAGAGAACTGTATCCGACTGAAATTGCCTTTCTATCAAAGAGGCAAGAATGCATTGGTACTTCATCTTTCTATATTCGCGCTAACGGTGGGTTACTGCCAACTGACGCGTGAAAAAGTGGTCGAGGTGATCCACCGCCTGATCGACGTACTCCGGGACGTCGTACATCTGATAATGGCGTGCGCCTGCGATTTCAAGGACCGGCTGAGCAGCTCGAACCAACCCAGCGAGTCGGTAACCATCTTCAAAAGAGCCGGTTGTCCCCGCAGAGTTTCCTGCAACGATAACTTGCACCGGCTGTGTGAGCAGGATTTCCGCCAGATGGAAAGCATCGAAGCCAAGAATTAACGCATCACTCAAGTAATGGCGGCGATTAGTGGAGTTTGCGTGTTGTCCGCGCTCGGTTCGGTAGTAAGTGATAGCCTGCAGCATATCGATGTCCGCTATACCCGCTGCCTTGGCCTCGGCCAGCGTATCAGGGATCCATTGATGCAGTACCGGCGCAGCGCCGTGGGCTTCGTCTATCGCTTGCGCTGCTATGGTTTCCAGGAGACGGTTGAGGCCATCATCAGCTGCAACCATTTTTCGAAAAGCACTGCCGATATCGCTGGGTACCACGACCCCCAAGGCCTTTACGCGATGGTCTATCATCGTTCCGGCTGCTGCGTAACCGCCGCCGGCGCAAACGCCCAGCATGCCAATACGCCCGTCGTCAACCTGGTTCTGCCTAATCAGGAAATCGACGGCAGCGCGCAGATCGGCGATACGGGCCGCCGGACTTTCCAGATCACGTGGCTGGCCGGAACTCGCACCTTGATAGGCAGGGTCGAACGTTAGAACGATGAATCCCCGTGCTGCCAGCGCGCGCGCGTAGTTGGCGGCGATCTGTTCCTTAACGCTGCTACCCGGCCCGGTGATGACAAGCGCGGGATAGCGCTTCAAGGGATCCCCTGGGGGAGGCATGTACAGGTCGGCGGCGATGGCAAAAGTGTCACGCGCAAAGGTGGTGGACCGGCATTGGACAGTGTTCATAGTGGTGTTTCCCAAGTAAAATACTATTGAAGATAATATAGTACAATATGGAACTAGAATATGTATAAACAATCTCAGTCATGTACTATAAGTAAGTACGGGCGGAATGGATGAGCGATGCTGCAAACATCTGGGCTCTGAACCACCGTGTACTTGGCCTCGTTATGAACGAATGCGCCGAACAACTTGCGTCGCTCAGGCTGGAAACGAAGGAATTTTTTGTACTTGGCGAAATTGAGCCGTGCCGCTATCCGGCCGAACTTGCCAAACGTTTGATGTTGCCAAAGGCCAGCGTGACAGTTTATTTGCGCAACTTGGTTGCAAAAAAATTCGTTCGACGCGAGATCGATGAGGGAGACCTGCGCCGACACCGATTGGTGCTAACTTCAGAAGGCAGACGCACACTCGACGCAGCAACGTTGGCGCTGTCTTCAAGCTTCGAGAAGCGCCTGACGCGACTGAAGGCGCAGGAACGGGCTGAACTAGAACGTCTACTTTCAAAACTTGTGTGACAGAAGCCCGCCGTTGGCTGAGTGAATAAATGGGTCAACTCGTAGTTGACCTGCTCTTCGGTGAATCGTGACTTTTTCATGGGCACCTCTCTTTTGAATCATCTTAAAATAACTCTGAGGCGTCATTTAAACCGGTAGATATTCAGTTAGTTGTGTCACACCTAACACCAGAAAATCTTCATCTAATTCAAATCCATCTGGGCAAATTCAGTGTGCCACTACACTCGCGCATCGTAGCTACGCTGGTGATCCTGAATGGTGTTCGTGTTCTTGACTGTCCAGTCGAACAGTATCGAAAACGGTTCCTGTAATGACTGCCCGAGCGGCGTCAATGCATACTCGACGCCGAGCACGCGGCCATCCAACACCTTGCGAGTAACCATGCCGTTACGCTCCAGCTTACGCAGCGTCTGCGTCAGCACGCGTTGGGTGACGCCATCGAGGCGGCGCTTGATAGCATTGAATCGACGGGGCTCTCGCAATACCGTCAGCACCATCATCGACCATTTATCAGCGATCTGGTCGAGGATCACACGACTTGGGCAGTCGGCGCGGTAGATAGGGTCGGTCTCAAACATTGGTATTCTCCGGCATCCTTAGGATGCTTAAGGTGCGTAATTGACGCCAAGTATCTAAATAGCACCATGAGCCTGATAGTCTACCCAACCAAGGAAACCGAAATGCCCGATACCGAGTACAGCAGGCTTCACATTTCCCGCGCCAATGGCGTGGCGACGATCACGATCGACAGCCCGCCGGTCAACGTTCTCGACGCCGTTTTAATGCGCGAGATGCGCTGCTTCCTTTTTTCCGTTCGCGCCGATGAAAGCACTAAAGTGCTTGTATTCCAGAGTGCGGATCCAGAGTATTTCATCGCCCACGTAGACATGACATTAATCGATGACCCGCACGCCTTCGACGAATTTGTTCGCCAAGCTCCAGCAGGTCTCAATCCGTTCCAGGCGTTCGGGGAACTGCTGCGTGAGCAGCCGCGGGTCACCATCGTCAAGCTCACTGGAGTGGCGAGGGGGGGCGGGGCTGAATTCGTCTCGGCGGCCGACATGGTATTCGCCTCAGAAGGACGGGCGGGACTTGCCCAATGCGAGGCGTTGATGGGCATCATACCAGGAGGCGGCGCCACGCAGTATTTGTCTGCCAGGATGACGCGCGGTCGCATGCTTGAGGTGATTCTGGGCGCCGATGTCATCAATGCGACCACAGCAGAGCGTTATGGATGGATTAACCGGGCTTTGCCTGCAGCGGAACTCGACGGGTTCGTTGATCGGCTCGCGCGAAACATCGCTGCGTTGCCCGAAGGCGTTATTGCTGCGGCCAAGCAGGCCGTGCCCCTGGCAGACTTGCGCGAAGGCTTTCTTCGTGAGAACGACCTTTGGGCCAGTCTGTTCGCCCGTCCCGCCGCCGAAAAACTCGTTCGCGGCGCGCTCAAGGCAGACGCGCAGACAAAAGACGGCGAAAGGAATCTGGAGGATTTACTTCGCCGACTGGACCTGTAGATATGCCACGTCTGCAACTGAACCCGCCCCTCTTGAGAAACCGAGTTTTACAGGCGCGTTAAAAGCGATTTGCAGAATGAATGCCCAAAGAATCGATCAGCTTACTCGACGATAAGAAGGTGGTTTCCATAAGGTTGCTACTCCCCCCCAACACCTAACCTCTGCTTTATACTATAAGCAAACGTTAGGTGTTGGGGGTTACGCCTGTCAGAGGATTGATGAAAGGATTCAATGTGCTGGCGTCGAAGCACGACACTCGCCCTTACTTAGGCCATAAAAAGCTTGTCGAATGTCTCAGGGCGTGAAGCGGACATTTACATATTTGTTCCAGTGGCCAAATTTAGTGCACCACTACACTAACGTCGGGGGTGTACTAATCAAAATGGAACAGGTCAGTCAACCCTGCTAGCTTAAGTAAGCCACCGAGACCAAACACATAGAAAGAGTTAGCAATTAAATAGTGATTAAAATCAGATTGTTATATATAACTAACTGTTAGCGTAATTCAGATATAACGATGGATGTGTTATCGCCCGAAGTGCCACAGCAAAAAAATACGTCAAAATGGGCGCACCGTGGTTTCAGATTAAGGCGCAAGAATACCCCGAAAAGATTTATGTTTTCAGTAGCAACTATGCCCTTTACCACTCGATGTCTCAGCGTGTAATGACCGCTCTTGAAGAGATCACACCAAGGGTTGAGCAATACAGTATTGATGAAATGTTTCTGGATCTGACGGGCATAGACGGGTGCGAAAACTTTGAAGATTTCGGCCGACGTCTGCGTAAACACGTACTTGAAACTACGGGACTAACCGTAGGCGTGGGTATGGGCCCCACAAAAACACTGGCCAAATCGGCTCAATGGGCAAGTAAAGAGTGGAAACAATTCCGTGGAGTACTGGCGCTAACGCCCAGCAATCCAAAGCGCACCACTACTCTTCTTGAAAATCAGCCTGTTGAGGAGATTTGGGGAGTTGGCCGGCGAATTGCTAAAAGACTAAACCTGCTGGGGATTGAAACCGCGCTCCATCTCTCACGCGCTCATCCTAAATTCATCCGTGACAACTTCAGCGTTGTTCTGGAGAGTACTGTGCGAGAGCTTAACGGCGAATCCTGCATACCCTTAGAAGAGCTTCCTCCAGCCAAGCAGCAAATCGTTTGTAGTCGTAGCTTCGGTGAACGCATCACAACGAAGTTTGCCATGCAGCAAGCACTTTGCCAGTACGCAACGCGTGCAGCAGAAAAACTACGCGGTGAACGTCAATACTGTAGCCATGTCAGCATGTTCATTCAAACGTCACCCCATGCACACAATGAGATCTACTATGGCAACACTGCAGGTATGAAGCTTTCGCTTCCTACGCAAGATACCAGAGAGATCATTGATGTTGCGATGAAGTCCCTTGATCAAATCTGGCTTGAAGGAAAAAGGTATATGAAAGCCGGCGTCATGCTCGATGATTTTACGCCTAATGGAGTGAGCCAGTTGAATCTGTTCGATGAAAATCAACCTCGGCCCAACAGCGAAAAGCTCATGAAGGTTCTGGATGGTATCAACCAGTCCGGACTTGGCAATGTGTGGTTTGCTGGTCAGGGTGTCGATACAGAGTGGAAAATGAAACGTGAATTGTTGAGTAACGCCTGGACTACCAACTGGAACGAGATCCCTGTAGCCAGAGTGTATTAGAGCCTGACAGCACGCTTTAGGATGAGATGCCCTTTGAGCGTAAATAGCCGGTCGCCAATTTAGCGGTACCTCCGCACTAGCAGATAATAATAGAGATAATTCATAACAGGGATTGAACCTATGACGTGGAGGCGATGATCAATGCATCAGGATCATGGTTATAACCATTTTCAGTGAGCGCTAAACTTAACATCCGGTTTCTTTCGAGTTCCCAAGAAACAAGGGAAATCGAAATGTCGTTGAAAGGGGTTCACGCAATGAACTACACACCTGAAGTGTTTCCAATGTGAGAATCAATTCATCATGCACCATTGGCCTGGAATGACACTCATCTTCCAGGCCTGTTCAATCTGGTTGAAATTGTAAGAACGCTAAATGTCGGCGGGGCATTTTTGTAGACAGCTCCCTAAGTTCTCTAATGGTTTTAATTCGTTTCGACACCAGTTAGTACTTTTAACTCCCATCGTGACGCCATTACTCACATAACCCCATCTGAAATAGTTCTGTTCTACGTCTATGATCACTCCCAATAGGTGATAGATGTTTTGAGGGTAGCATCATGCTTCTGAACAGAACTAACACCAGACTTGGCATTGGGAGTGGTTATAGTTATACGCTGGTGTGCCAATATGCATTTACCCAATTCATTCCACTCCTGGCACGTGGTCACTGTCTTCTCTATGGTGAAATAGGTCGCTGTAGAAGTTAAACTGAACTCTCTACCTGATTGATCATAGGAATAAATGTCCAATACTGACGCTGAGCGTTTCTGAAGGAGGCGTCTACTGGCATCATATTCATAGATTGTTTTAGCATTATCTGAACGAAAATTACTTCTTCTATCCGTGCTAAGTAACCGCTCAGTCGCATCGAAACGGTAAGATGTCTTCGCTACTCCAATTTGATTTAGATTTCCTGTCATTGCCTCAAATCTTTCGCCTGACTTACTTATTACTCCATTTTCCCCTAATAAGATCACGCCCTCAACTTGCTGGCTAAAGAGTTCGGTTTTCTTTTTTGAGTCCGTATCATTCATGGCGTTATTAAACTTCAAATTTGTTTTCCAGCCATACTCTTTTTTGTTGATTTCGGCAGAGTAGGTCGCCGTTAGCACTCGACTTCCCGTTTGGTAGTTCTTTTCCTTAGCGAACTCTGCTTTTATCAATTCTCCGCAACGGCTGAAAATAGCTGAAACTGAACTGTGGATGAAACCATCACGGCTTTCGATGGTTAGTTTCATTGTTTTGGGAGTGTCAGCTGAAGGCTGCTCATCAAAGAGAATGAAATTATTCATCTTGTTATTTTGAACTTGCTGAGGTGAACACTCAGAGCTGCTCACGCCGAAAGTGAAGAGTGATAGAAGAGAAAGTAGAGCTGAAGTCTTTATCATTGCCATGAATCCATCCTGAACATTCCATTTGATAGGGCATTGTATCTATAAATTCACTATTTCCAAGATTGGTTATAGGTCTGTAGAAGCAGAATAAAAATATGGAAACCCACGGTCTATTTGCCGCCATAAAATTGCACGAGTGAGTAGAGCAATAACCTTGAATGTACGTAATCCTGATGAAAGACATTTAAGAAATCTTATCCAAAGGTTTGATAGGATAACAAGGTATCACTTCGCTTCAACTGGCGGGGGGAACGCAAATGCTCAAGGGAATTTCAATCTGAAATAAAAAACGAAACCCTATATTTTTCATAAACTTAACATTGAAATAACTATGGGTGATTTTGCGATTTTTCATCACGTAGTCTGAGTTAAGAGAAGAGGGCAGGGTGCAGCAAAAAGCATCACCATTGACTGAAAGGCGTTCGCTTATAGAAGAAAGAAGGCTGCTGAATGAGCAATGATGAGTGGGATCAATATCTCATGCTCGGTACAACTTTTTAAAGAATACCGTTAAAAGTTGCACGCAGCATCATAAGCTGTACACTGGCTGCAAAAGTTACCAACGGAGCGGAGTAATGAAAAGTAATTACGGTGGGGTAGACGTAACAGCGCGTAGGGCAAATGCCATGCTTCGCAGCATGAGTGATGACATCACTGATAGACGTAATGAATACGGCCTCGATCAGTATTACCAGACATTCACGCGAAATTCGGTAGCTAATCTACCTAAGCTTAGCCGCCGCGCTGTTGAACAAGCGGTAGAAGAAATGGAATCTAAAGGGCATGTGTTTGGCAAAAAGGACGCCGGTAATGCCAAGCACTATGCATTAACCATCCAGGATGTGGTTGATATTTACGCTCATCGCAAAGTGCCAAAGTATCGCGATATTCATGCAGGCGAAGGTCCGTTTGTTGTGTTTGTGGTTAACCTTAAAGGTGGCGTATCAAAAACAGTCACTACGGTCACCCTTGCTCATGGCCTGCGTGTTCACCCAGACCTATTACAATATGACCTGCGTACCCTGGTGATTGACCTTGATCCACAGGCATCCAGCACCATGTTCCTTAATCACACGAATAGTATTGGCTCAATCGTCGAGACAGCAGCTCAGGCTATGTTGAACGATCTGGATGCTGAACAAATCAAAGAAGACATCATCAAGCCGACCATCATTCCTGGCGTGGATATCATCCCAGCTTCGATTGATGATGGCTTTATTGCTAGCCAATGGAATGACCTGGTTAATCAGCATTTACCGGGTGTTCTTCCCTCTGATGTATTGCGCCGGAATATTATTGATCGTGTTGGCCAGGACTATGACTTCATCTTTATTGATACGGGTCCGCATCTAGATGCCTTTATGCTTAACGCCATTGCCGCCAGCGATTTACTGTTAACGCCTACGCCGCCGGCACAGGTAGATTTTCACTCTACGCTGAAGTATCTGACGCGCCTGCCCGAGATGCTTGAGCAGCTTGAGGAGGAGGGCATCACTCCCCGTATCAAAGGTAATATCGGTTTTATGTCGAAAATGACGTCTAAGCGGGATCATGAAATGACGCATGGTCTGGCTCGTGATGTGTTTACTTCCTACATTCTCGACGCCTCACTACCGCGCCTTGATGGCTTTGAGCGTTGCGGTGAGAGTTTCGACACTATTGTCAGCGCAGATCCTCACTCTTATCCGGGTAGTGCTGAAGCCCTTAAGAATGCGAAACGCGAAGCTGAGCGTTTTACGCAAGCTGTATTTAAGCGAATTGAGTTTGTAAGAGGTATTAAGTGAAAAAAGAAATGGTAAAACTTGGCCGCCAATTCGGTAAAACAGGCTTCTCTAAAACGCTGAATGAAATCGATGGCGAGCGCGTTTTCACTTTAAAATCAGGTGCAGAAGCAAGCTTTACTCTTACAAGGGTGCTTCATGATGATATCGAGTCAAACACCTACGTGGATGCAGCGATAAACGGTCGTGACCAAGCGTTTCTGACCCCGGAATCTGTTAGTGATATCGCGCGAACGATCAAGTTACAGCAGTTCTTCCCGGCTATTGCCCGCGAAATGGATGGGCGAATTGAGGTTCTGGATGGTTCACGCCGACGTGCAGCCTGCATCTTTAATGGCACATCGTTTGAAGTGCTGGTTACACGTGACGAAATTAGCCTTGCAGATGCGCGTCAGCTTGCTATCGATATCCAGACAGCCAAGGAGCATACGCTTCGTGAGCTTGGAAAGCGTCTTCAGTTGATGTACCCGGATGATATGAATAAGTCTGACATTGCTGAAGCTGAAGGGTTGTCTGCAGCCAAAGTCACCAGAGCATATCAAGCCGCAGCTGTACCAGACGAAATGATCGCCGTATTTCCTTCAGTTAGTGAGTTGTCCATCAACGATTATCAGACATTACTGGATATTGCTGACAAAGCTAAGGCCCAGCATATAACCATCGAGCAACTCACTGCAGCGGTGCAAGAACGCATTGATAATGATGTCTCTTATGCACCTGAAGACCCGAATGTAAAAGCGAAAATTATCGCATATTTCCGTGCAGAAAATACCGGGGTGAAAAACAAACGCGGTCCCAAGCAAGTCGTCACTGAAAAAATAGCTGACTTTAAGGACAAGAAACAGTTTGCCCGCAAGAAAACCGACAGTGAAAAAAGATTGGTCACATATGAGTTCTCACGCCTCCCGGCGACCTATCAAGCAGAACTTGATGCTGCTGTTAAAGCTGTAATAGCACGCATGCAAGCTGAAGGTAATAGCTAACATGCATCCAAAGAGGCACAGCTTTATTAACTGAAGCTGTGCCTCTTTCAAACGCAGTCACTAAATCGCCCCTTCCCAAAAGCATTCTAACCAATTGTCATATATACAAAAAACCAAAATATTTCACATTGAAATTCCCATAAAGCACATCTTAAAAATCATTAAACAAACAAGCTTCGCGCTATGTGAAAAGGATAGCGGGAAAGAGGTGGAGTGACCTTGGGTGTAACTTAAAATCGGCGCGTCATACCCATCTCCCAAGCTTTGCTTCCATATTCAGGTCATCATTCCATAATAATTCCCGTTGTGCCTGACCGCGGCACATTCAGTTTAAGTCTCGCCATTCAGCGCTGAATATGGACTACACCTATTATAATCCTGCCGACACTCATCAATAGTATTCCTACCGTAATTATTCTCGCTGATAACCTAGCTCATTCAGGTACTCATCTCTAAATCTTCCATTTGGACTCACATTAGATCCGTACTGTTTCGGCTGACCCGGCTGGATGAGTCTTGGTTCCACATGATGTTTTAAGAGTCTGGCATGTAAATGCTGATCTCTGAACAGTCCTCGTCGTCGCCGGGTAGCCACGTAACAGCACGATACTGTCCAGAATATATGTGACCTGACTGCAAAGCAGCGGTGATCGTCCGGCTAGCATCCGTGTAATCATCTATACAGGTCAGGTAATTATTATGGCGACAGCTGACGAGTGCTTCCATGATGACCTTCATCAACCTGACCAGATTCAGTGCATTCGTACAAGAAAGTGGAAGCCATTCAGCCACCAGCCTTTTACAGTGCTGCCTACGCTTCTCGCAAAGGACGTTAGAATGATAAATGCCATTCATTCGCTTGTGAGTGACACATAGATCTGCACGCATCAAAAGCCACCAGATATAGCGATAACTAAAGCGCCGGCATTCGGAATACAGGTCATTGATGCGTCTTTTAAAAAGGTGCAAGGAGCTGGACGCTGCGACTTATAGAGGCAGTTCTACATGTACAAATCTATGAGCCTGAAAGCAAGTCACTGCGACAGACCTGTCACACACATAAACTCCACGACTTCCCGTGATTTATCTGTCGTCAGTGCTTTTGGGCCAGAGCCATCTGAAACGCCTCTTTAGCCAGTATGACTTCGGCAAGCAGATTCATGAACCGGGCATTCTTTTCTTAAAGTGACTTAATGTACTTCACTTTAGGAATTCGATGCCGCCAAACTTCTTACACCGGACAGAGGAGGTAGTGTCTGAAATGGCGTGCTTGCAGCTAGTTACCATGGCTTCAGCCGCGTGGAAAAGCTGATGATCTATTCGTCGGAAAAACGTCTCTTCCTGGAGATAGCCTCACAATCCTGATGCCGACATGACTAACACAGGGAGGTATCCATCAAAGTGCATTAGGTAATGCATACCAAAGCCGATACGAATGACATAACTTTTGCTGTGGTGAAATAAAATCGTTAGATTGAGAACTAAGAGTGGATAGCTTGGTTGGGGTGGGGGAGATATCGTGGAAAAAAGCTGAAGGTTGATTTAAACACAATTCTGCCACATTTCTTGTGCTGGATTTGTATTTCCCTGTAAGAATCCCTTAAAAACAATCGTTTATTAGCACTGACGTCGCTACGTGAATTTTAGTGACTTCGCTGCACCAATCCTCTGCAGAATTCACCAGAACGCGTCACAAATTGGTGTGTAAAATTGCCCCTAAGCATCAATTTGTCATTTCAAGGTGTAACCACATTTCAGGTTATGCTCCGTGCTACGGTCAACTTGAATTCACCAGTTTCCTGGCACAAGCGTTCATTTCACCATTTGAGGTTGCCAAGCTACATCGTCTCAAGAACATATGATGTGGAACGGCTTTAAATCAGGGGGGTGGTAAAATCCCTGAAGTTTAAACAATGGGGGAAGGTAGGGAAGGGCATTACGGCTTCGCTAGAATTTTAAATCTCGGTTCTGTTGAGCATCGCCATTATGTGCCAGACAGCACTAGATTGTGCTGATTAGGCTATAGACTCGGGTAATCGTCTCAGGATGATATAGCGTTCACGAGGTTTAGTGCCCTGGGGTATTATGCGAAATAAAGGTCCTCAACTCGCTGATTATCCATCAAACACTTCAGAGTCTGCTCTCCAATTCCATCATTTGACGTACTTAGATATGAGACTTTTAGTGGAAAATTCGTGTTAAATGCCTTGGGAAATTAATTTTTAAACGGCCTGTTACTACGGTTTTGCGGTACAGCTGATGCTTTAAAGCCGGCAAGAAGAGGTGTTGCTGAGCAAAATAATGTTGGGGATGTATAAAAAAAGTGTTCCAAGGTAGAGTTCAAAAGTTTTCTAACCCATTAAAAGAGAAGTGTATTATACGTTTTTACGTTTTTACGTTTTTACGTTTTTACGTATTTACATCAGTAAGTTACTGATTACTTTCTCTTGTTCTAACAGATCTAAGCCATCACTCATCTTCTTTTAACAGCCCTTTTATTACGCCATTCTCTCAACAAATCCTGCTTCTACTATTTTGAAGATTTCACTTGATGCTTATTGGATTCCCCCATTAATGGCGGTTGATCTGATCGATGTGTAGGTAAGCATCTACACAAGTGATCAATTAAAAATGAAATTTATCATGGCATTGAGAAGGAATGAGACTGCACTCAACACTATCAAGTGTCGCCACTTGTTACTGCTTACAGGGAATGTGAAAGGCCTGACGAGCTAGATTTTGTTGAAAACGGAAAGTGTATGTCATGGGTAATCTCAATCCAAATGACTACTATAGCGAGTAAGTTACTCACTACAGCGGTCTTTAGCGTTGCACGAGCTACTCACACCTAAGTAAACCCATACCAACTCATTGGAACGAAGGCTAATGTGGATACTCACTACAATAGTCATCTTCTCTCTATAGCAGTCATCATGAGTTGCTGTTGAAAGTTAACAACGCGTTTATGATCCAGAAGCCAAGCATCAGTACTGTTATATGAGCTCTGTTAGAAGCGGTGTTTAGTACAAGCTCAGTAGAAATCCTCAATCATTACAAGCACAAGTCACAGTATCCCCGTATGTACACACTGTTTCAATGCGATGACCAGTCATCAGTGAGGCCGGTTCTTACCCTTTTATAAGTATGACTGGATATAACTTACAGGCTTATAGCGTTCCTTTATTTATCCCCATTATCCACAGGTCAGATCCAATAACTTGATCCCAATATGATCCCATTGAGATCCTAAACAGATCCCGACAACGCCACAGGCCTTGCTAACTGTGGGCTAAACGCCTGTCGATGACTGCTGTAGTGAGTGTAATGACCAATATAACGAGCATCTTGACTGCTATAGAGAGCAGAGATGACCAATATAGAGAGAACATCATGACTGCTATAGTGAGTAACGAGCTGATTTGCTTGTTAATAAGCCAGTTAATCGAAATTATGGTCAAACACCTGCTGCTCGTAGGTTCGGTTAAACCACTACATTTTCTGTGTTCTAAGTTTTAAATAGTTATGCACCGAAAACAGCACGCAAAATGGGCAATTTATTGGTTTTAAAGTTATCAACTGCATAAATCCAATAACAGATCCTAATAAGAACCTATATGTTCCAAACAGATCCCGGATCGCTCTGATGCCTTGCTGGACAAGGCTTTAGCGTTGATCGCTGACTGCTATAGCGAGTAGAAAGACTACTATAGAGAGTAATTAAACCGCTATAGTGAGTAGAATAACCGCTGTAGTGAGTGATAATATCCACTGTAACGAGTAACGGCGACTATCGCTTGTTCAAATCACGGATTTTCCAAATGCCGAAAAAAGAACAAGAAATCAATCTGATAGCTGATGCTTTCAGTGAAACAGACAAACGAACCGGTGAAGTTGTTCACCTAACACCTAACAGTAATAATACTGTTCAGCCTGTTGCATTGATGAGGCTGGGTCTATTTGTTCCCACGCTTAAATCCACTGCAAATGGTCGTAAAAATCAGATGTCTACAATGGACGTCACCGATGAGCTGAAACAGCTGACGATCGTAAAGGCTGAAGGTTATGAAAATATCAAGATCACGGGTGCACGTCTTGATATGGATAACGACTTCAAAGCATGGGTCGGGATCATTCATGCCTTTGCGAAGTATAAAGTGCTGGGAGATAGCGTAACGCTTCCTTTCGTTGATTTCGCCAAACTCTGTGGCATCCCATCATTACGCTCGTCTGCGAAGCTTAGAACGCGTCTGGAAGCCTCTCTGACACGCATTGCAACGAATACCATCCACTTTGCCAACAAAGAGGGTGAGTACTACGTGACGCACCTGGTTCAGTCAGCAAAATACAGTGTCAAAAATGACACTGTGACCCTGCAAGCCGATCCTAAGATCTTTGAACTCTATCAATTTGATCGCAAGGTGTTGCTCCAGCTTCGAGCTATCAACGAATTAGCGCGTAAGGAGTCTGCACAGGCACTTTACACCTTCATCGAGAGCTTACCCCCAGATCCCGCCCCGGTGTCCATGCAGCGCCTCCAGGCTCGGTTAAATTTGACCTCTCGGCCTAATACTCAATATGCCACTGTAAGAAGGGCTATGGAGCAGCTGAAAGAGATCGGTTATCTCGATTACACAGAGTTCAAACGAGGATCGACGATCTACTTTTCGATCCACTATCGTCAGCCGAAGCTCAGACCTGCAAACATCCCAATCAGTCTTCCTGAACTTGAAGATGAACTGGACAATGAAGTTGAAATCGCACCCGCTAAGAAGCCGGTGAAAGCGAGGGCGGCTCCAAAAGCCAAGAAGGAGCCGGCCGGCAAAATGGTGATGTTGTCAGAAGAAGAACTTGCAATGCTTGAAACCATCAGGAAGAGCAAAAAGAATTAATCCTCATCTTCCGCAATCAGTCGGTTTTAGAAAGAGGCTCATCACTTCCTGGTTTGTTGACCGCTATAGAGAGATGCCTCTCTCTATAGCGGTCATTTACGTGGGAGAGATGGTTCGAGAATCCCCAATTCACTTGCTATAGCAGTCATTTGTGATGTAATCTTCTTAACCGCTATAGTGAGGAAATGAAATGTTCTCTATTTCAAAACGACTGCTATATAGAGTATAAGCCGACTATATTCGGCCAATATTCTCAACCGCCCTGGTAGTCACTAACCCCGCAACCCTTGTAAGCAGTGATGTTAGTAGGCACTAACACTAATTATTGACTCTCGTAAGTTGCACTCGGTCCTAAGCATCTTGACCGAGACAAATACCTATACTCTCCGAATACTCTCCATAGCAGTCTTTGAATTCATATCGATAATCACTCTCCATAGCAGTCATTCGAACAGACAGCGCTCTTACTCTCCATAGCGGTCATTACTCTCTATAGTGGTCATCATTTACAGCAAGTCCTCATCACACAATGAGTATGATTATTGACCAAATTAGCCGGGGAGGAGTCTTAGGATCTGATTATTTAGGGTAAAAACGTTATTGCACATCGGACGTAACACTGTCACGTCTTAAAACATTGCTGTTAGCATAGAATTAGAAAACGGAGAGAAAAGTGCATGATTTTGGCAGATATGCAAAGCGTTAGGTTTGAACGAAATTCTGGTTTTAACCACATCGGCGGCATACTTGAGTAGGTGAGAAAATGAGAAATGGCTCACCAGGTAATATCATGATTCAGGGCTGAATCGCCACAGGTTTAACAGACACCTCAGAGTCATTTAAGATGGCTTAAAGAGAGGTGCCCATGAGCGGTAAGCGTTATCCCGAAGAGTTTAAAATTGAAGCAGTCAAACAGGTTGTTGATCGTGGTCATTCTGTTTCCAGCGTTGCAACACGTCTCGATATCACCACCCACAGCCTTTACGCCTGGATAAAGAAGTACGTTCCGGATTCTTCCACTAATAAAGAACAGTCAGATGCTCAGGCCGAGATCCGCCGTCTCCAGAAAGAGCTGAAGCGGGTTCCCGACGAACGGGACATATTAAAAAAAGCCGCTGTGAGTTCAACGGGTCGACGCAACGCTATCCTTAAAGAAGTGGCTGCGTCTTTGATGGAAGACTTGATGAAAATTTACTGACAAAAATAGCGCGCATATGCTGCAAACGCAGGCGCAGTCATTAATTTACCGGCTCCCTTTTGTCTTACTGAAATGCCAGCAGTAAATCCGGCGGGCTTTTCATTCATTTGCAGCTACGCCCTACTGTCAGGAACAGTACACTGCGCTTTTACAGAAAATCAGCATGCTGACAATAGCAGAGACAAGATTTATGCAGATTTATTTGTGAGCAGTTCAGTCATAAAGACCAGCAGAATTGCCATTGCCAAACATGCTCCGACCACAGCGATCGCACTCCAACCGCCATGATAAAAAGTAAATGAACCCAGCGCCGAACCCACTGCACCACAAATGAAAATCACGGCCATATAAGCCGCATTTAGCCTTCCCCGCGCCCCGGTATCCAGACTTTGGATGGCACGCTGGCCAAAGACCTGATTCGCCTGTGTTGCGGCATCGAGAATTATCGCGGCAAAGACCAAAATCATCAATGAATCTTCCGCGTGCCCCCAGCCACTCATCAGTAGCGCAATACCCGCGCAACCGATCACTATACCGGTGCCGATTTTTGCTCCCCCGCGGTCTGCAACTTTACCTGCCACGGGAGCTGAAAGTGCCCCTGCCGCTCCCGCCAGCGCAAAGGCAGCAATTCCCGCTTGGGCGAGACCAAAACGCAGATGTAGCATGGGAGGAGCGGCAGTCCAAAACATATTAAATATGCCGAACATCGTACCCTGATAGGCCGCCCGGCTTTGCAGAGTTCTGGAAGTTATCAGTAAGTTAAGCATTGACCGCAGCGTAGCCCAATAATTTCGCTTCGATTGGGGATGCCATTGCGGTAACGCGCGCATCATTAGCACGAAGGTACCGAGCATCAAAGCCGCTGAGAAGACAAAGATGGATCGCCATCCCCAATAGCCTGCCAAAAAACTCGCTAAGGGGCGAGACAGCATAATGCCAGAGACCAATCCGAACATGATATTGCCGATAATTTTTCCACGTTTACGCTCCGGCGAAAGATGAACCGCAAGCGGCACCAGGACCTGACTGCCTACTGTACAAACTCCAAGCGAAAACGAAGTGACCACCAACGCTGCGGGACCAGAACTGACCGCTACGCCAATCAGGCTAAGTATAGTACCCGCGGTTGTCATCAATACTAACCGACGGTTCTCAATCAAATCGGCCAGGCAAACCAGAAAAAACAGACCCATGCCATAGCCAAGCTGGGTGGTGGTGACAATCAGCCCCGCGAGACTCGCCGGGAGATGCATACTACTTGCAATCAATCCGGCGATTGATTGTGAGTAATAAACATTCGCGGTAGTAGCTCCGCAGGCAAAAGCAAACAGGATGACAGTGGAAGGCTTTAAGCTTGCCATTTCTGGCGCAGTGTCAGGGTGCAGCGTCGTTTGTGTCGTCAAATGATGTCCCAATCTTATTCAATTTTTTCTGAAGGAGGATGAGTGTAGACCTTGCGGGAATCATTGATAAGTGCTGCAATAACGAATGTATCTTTCGGGATTTCCGAATAATGCTAGAAAATTTGAAGTTGTTCCTCATGATTGTAGAAAAGGGCACCCTGTCAGCGGCTGGACGTGAGCTTGGGCTTTCTCCGGCCTCGGTGTCTGAGCGTCTGATGGCGTTGGAATCTTATTACAAGGCGACATTTCTGACGCGAACCACTCGCTCGTTAAGCCTTACAGAAGAAGGACGCATTTTCGCAATTGGAGCACGTCGGCTACTGGCCGAGGCCGATGAACTTGAAAGCCGCATCAAATCTGGAACACAAATAATATCGGGCCCAATCAAGATCACCGCGCCTGTCGATTTAGGGCAGACTCGTATTGTGCCGATTCTCGATCGGTTCCTTGCAAGTCATCCGGATGTCACCATTGATCTCAACCTGACTGACAGTTTTGTTGATCTGGTAAGCCAGGGAGTCGATTTCGCCATACGTTATGGAATATTTTCTAACACCACACTCAAGGCCAAACCGATTGGGGAAAATCGTCGTTTGATTTGTGGATCCCCCGATTATTTGAACCGTAAAGGCATTCCATTACACCCCGATGATCTTTTAAATCACGAATGCATCATGATGCGCTTTACGCAGGGAATCGAGCGTATTTGGTCATTTCAAAACCATGGAGCACCCTATGCCATCTCAGTTAACGGACAGCGGACAACCAACAATGGCCAGTTAATCAAACAGTGGGCATTGCAGGGACATGGGCTGTGTAAAAAGTCCATCTGGGATGTTGAGGCTGACCTTGCTTGTGGCAGGCTTGTCGAAGTTTTGGCTGCCTATGCCCTTTCACCAACTGCATTGCATTTCGTTTACTCGCCAGCTCCCGTTCAGCCTCGTCGGGTAACAAAGCTGATCGATGTTATCGCGCATGAATTAGCGAAATCCTATGCAAATAGCTGATAAAAGGGTGTGCCAATTTCGCTCAAATCGTACTTTCCTAACGCGTCAGCTTCGTGCTATCAGTTCAACCGATTGATGCAAAACACTTATTGCGTCTTTTACGTTCGGTCATAATGTCACCTGTTTTGACTATGAGGTGATGATATCACCTCTATTCAGCTGGCCAAATTCAGTAAACCACTACATGTCAGCACCTCAGAAGTGCGGCAGGGCTGGAGCTATGTTAAAGGGCTGGATGATTTTGGCTATAACTACCCTCTCCGATCGCTGGTTTCGGGCCCATATCTGGGAGGCCAGGGCGAGAAAGAAGCCGTATATCCGATTCGCTACAATGACAGCAAAGGGGAAACGCTGGACGGAGCCAACAGCTATACGCTGACGCTCGATTCAGAACCGCCGGTTAACGCTTTCTGGTCCATCACCATGTACGATGCTGACAGCAAAATGCTGGTTGATAACGCGCTGAACCGCTACAAGATTGGCTCTGATACTAAAGGCCTTGTTAAGGGTAAAGATGGCACCCTGAAGTTGATAATCTCGCATGCAAAACCCTCTGATGCCGATGCCAACTGGTTGCCTGCTCCTGAGCATAATTTTTATCTGATGTTCAGGCTCTACCAGCCTAAAGATTCGGTGATGAACGGAAGCTGGAAATTACCTCAGGTGGTGAGTAAGTGAATTAATGTCCGCTTTTGGCTGTGAGTTCAACCGATGGATGCAACACATTAGTTAAAACGCTCTGCGGGTGATTCATCGTCTAGCGTTTTTCTTGGCCTCTCGTTGAGCTGCCTGGCAACACTGTTTAGTCTTTGTTGGCTGTGAACAGATAAAAATCCAGGATTTCTGTCCGGTACGTCCGGTTAAAGCGTTCGATAAAGGCATTCTGTGTCGGTTTGCCTGGCTTGATAAATTCCAGCATCACGCCATGGTCCTCAGCCCATTGTGCCAGAGCCAGTGATATCAGCTCCGGGTCATTATCCATCCGCATCTTCAGCGGATATCCACGGTTTGCCACTATCCTGTCCAGCACCCGCACAACCCGCTGCGCCGGGATATTCAGGTCAATTTCTATGGCCAGAGCCTCACGGTTAAAATCATCCACGACGTTGAAAGTCCGAAAACGTCGGCCACATGTCAGCGCGTCGTGCATAAAATCAATCGACCAGCTCTGGTTGAGTGCTTCCGGCGTTGCCAGCGGAGCCGGATTGCGCACCGGAAGACGTTGTTTCCCCTTGCGGCGAAAATTGAGTTTCAGCAGGCAGTAAATCCGGTGAACACGCTTATGATTCCAGGCGTTACCCTCCTGCGAAGTACCTGAAAAAGCTTCTTAAATCCGTATCGCGGATAGCGATCTGCCAGTTCAGTCAGCGCCAGGATCACCGGTTCATCACGCCGGGTATCGGGCTCATAAAAATACACCGTCCTGCTCAGCGATACTGTCCTGCATGCCTGGCGGATGCTCATGGAAAATTGTGCAGTCAGATAGCTGACAAGCTCCCGCTTTATCGCTGGTTTTAGAGCTTTTTTTCAATAACGTCCTTCAGCGCCCGGCATTCCAGACTCAGATCGGAAAAATCTGCTTCAGACGACGATTCTCGTCCTCAAGATCTTTGATTTTTTTGATATCAGCGGCTTCCATCCCGCCATATTTCGCCTTCCAGTTGTAGTAGCTGGCTTCGGAAATAGCGGCTTCGCGGCACACATCTTTGACGGTGCGCCCGGCTTCGACAGACTTCAGAACGGCGATGATCTGGTGCTCGGTGAATCGGATCTTACGCATAGCGATCTCCACAGGTGACATAATCAGTATGTCGGAAGATCTCTAAAAGTGAATGGGCCGGTTAAGCGGGATACCTACAATCATCTGACATTACTAACTGAAGGTTGTATCTAATCCTGGTGGCAGGTCAACAGAGGTGCTGTGTTTCTCAACTTCAGGGCTACGTTCGACACCGTAATAATCGGGTATATGACCCCTTATTCAACAAAGCTAAGGCTAAGTTGAAAACTGTGATCTTTAGAGTCAATATTACGATAACCGAATGATAAACAATAATATTTAGTTTTACCTATGAAGGTGTAATCGATTACATTATTGAAATAAGTGCTTCCAAAACCATTCAAAAGCCAACGAAGTTTGTCATTCATCACGAAATACCATAACGGCATATCTGTTAGATGTTCATCCCCGTAGCGCAGACGCATTTCTCTTGGGATGATTAAAAAATAGAAGGTCACGACGTATTTATAACGTCAGATAGAAGGTCACGACGTATTTATAACGTCAGGGGGAAATTAAAAAAAGATTGATTTTTTATACACCCATGCGACTAGTTGAGGGCAAGTAAGAGATGATTGGTAGATAAGTTATTGAATAATTTTTCAGGGATTATAAATACTGCTTCAGGACTTGAATGGGAAACGCTGGGCACGAATGTGTTGATTGAAAACTAAGTCTACTCAAATAATTATTTATCCTGCTTTTATATTTATATGGAGTACAACATGAAATATAATAAAACGCCTGGCTGGCTTGATTTTCATCAGGCTCCTTCAGTACCGCACTTCGTTTTACCAGAGGGGACGGTTGATGCTCACTGCCATGTTTTTGGCCCTGGCGAAGTATTTCCCTATTCATCGGAACGTAAATACACGCCTTGTGATGCCTCAAAAAAACAACTTTTTGCTCTTCGCGACAGATTAGGCGTTTCACGAAATGTTATCGTTCAGGCAACGTGCCATGGAGATGATAACAGTGCGCTGGTGGACGCTTTAAAAAGTGCAGGTGAGCTGGCCCGCGGCGTGGCTACAGTGAAGCGAAATATCAGCGATAAAGAATTAAAAAATTTACATGACGCGGGTGTTCGTGGTGTGCGTTTTAATTTCCTCAAGCGATTGGTCGATTTTACACCCAAAGATGAACTACTTGAAATTGCTCACCGCATTGCACCTTTAGGCTGGCATGTAGTGATCTATTTTGAAGCTGCCGACCTACCTGATTTATGGGACTTCTTTGATGCAATTCCTACTAAAGTGGTTGTTGATCATATGGGGCGTCCCGATGTCTCGAAACCTGTGGATGGCGAAGAATTTCAGCTTTTAGTCAGAATGTTACGTGAGCATGAAAACATGTGGTGTAAAGTAACCTGCCCTGAGAGATTGAGCCTGACCGGACCGGCTGCGTTAAATGGAGAGCTGGCACCCTATAAAGATGTGGTGCCTTTCGCAAAGTATATTGTTGAAAATTTCCCGGACCGGGTATTGTGGGGAACTGACTGGCCGCACCCGAATCTGAAAGACCATATGCCTGATGATGGTTTACTGGTTGATTTTATCCCATTAATTGCAACTACAGTTGCACTTCAGGAAAAGTTGCTGGTAAAAAACCCCTCAGGATTATATTGGGATAAATGAATGACACACTCTAATAATTATAAAAAATCTGGCGCAAAGAAAAGGGCGCCTTTTTAGAATGTTAAATTATATTTATTTAAATATTAAAACCCTACAAGTGAGTACATCATGAATAACATTAAAAAACCGTTTTACAGAACGATCTATTTCGAGGTTTTTATAGGTATTCTGCTCGGAGTGATTTTAGGACATTTTTGGCCAGCGATTGCTGTAAAAATGGCCCCTTTGGGTGATGCATTCATTAAACTTATAAAAATGATGATCGCCGTTGTAATATTTTGTTCGATTGTCACTGGCATTGCCGGAATGCAAGATATGAAGAAAGTAGGGCGCGTTGGCGGCAAAGCGCTTCTCTATTTTGAGGTTATATCAACGCTTTCCCTTATTATAGGTTTGTTTGGAGGTCATCTCTTAAACCCCGGAGAAGGATTCAACGTTAACCCCGACAGTCTGGATTCCTCACAAATACAGGGGTATCTTGACAAAGGCGAACATCTCGATCTTAGTAGTTTTTTTATGCATATTATTCCTGACACAGTCGTCAGTGCATTTGTCGGTGGGAATATATTGAGTGTTCTATTTCTGGCTGTTCTCTTTGGCTGGGCTCTGAGTGCTATTGGAGACGCTGGTCGCCCTGTATTCAACATCATTGATGCATTCTCACAGGTCTTTTTCAAAATTGTCAACATGATCACACGATTTTCTTCAATTGGGGCATTCGGCGCAATTGCCTTCACGGTTGGACAATATGGTGCTGGATCGCTTGGACCATTAGCTAAGTTAGTGGGTGGTTTTTATCTGGTTTGTATATTCTTTGTATTAGTTGTGCTTGGCTTGGTTTGCCGACTATTCAACGTCAGTATTCTAAAGTTTCTTAATTATATCAAAGATGAGTTACTTGTAGTACTTGGCACCAGTTCGACTGAAGTCGTGCTGCCACAAATGCTTATGAAAATGGAGAAACTGGGTTGCTCAAAAACAATTGTTGGTCTGGTGATACCCACGGGTTACTCATTTAATCTTGATGGCACCAATCTTTATCTCACCATGGCAGTAGTATTTATATCTCAGGCAATGAATATTGATTTAAGTCTGACCGACCAGCTTATTATCATTGGTGTTGGTATGCTGACTTCCAAAGGTGCTGCAGGTGTAGCTGGGGCGGCATTTATCATGCTAACCAGTACCTTGCTGGTTGTGCCCATTGTTCCGGTTCAGGGCATGGTATTAATCTTGGGCATTCACAGATTTATGGGCACTGGCCTTGCTATGACGAATTTAGTCGGTAATGGCGTCGCCTGTATGGTGGTTTCAGCGTGGGAAAAAGAACTTGATTATAAAAAATTAAACAATGAAATAAAAAATGTTAAGCAAGAGTTGGCATGATTATAAATTATAATAGGTAGCCACCATGACTCCCATTTTTAACTATAAAAAAATCCTTATCGCTATTATTCTTATTCCTACATATTCAAATGCAGAAGATTGGTTAGCAAGTAATGGTAAATATCTTACTGGCGACTGGCAAGGATACAGAACCGAATTCTCCCAGATGGGCTATGATTTCTCAGTTGATTACTCATCCATAGTAACGTCGAATATTTCAGGCGGTTATGATCGTGATAAAACCGCACGTTATAGTGACCAATACACATTTGGCGCAAAGCTGGACTTAAAAAAAATAGCAGGAATAAGTGATGCTCAGTTTGTAGTGTCGATCAATGATCGCAATGGACGTGATATCACCGTTGACAGAATTCAGGACTCGCGTGCGCCGGTTATTGGTTCAGGTGCGCAAAGTAATTATGGGAGGGGGCAAATATGGCATATTGGGCAACTTTGGTATCAGCAGAAAATTTTCAATAATTTTATGGACTTTAAAATCGGCCGTATGGCTATCGGTGAAGATTTCGATAATAACGGCTGTTTTTTCCAGAATCTCTCCTTATGCGGCTCGCTTGCTGGCCATGGATCTGGTGTCTGGTATAATACTCCGGTAAGTCAGTACGGAACCCGGATCAAAATTAATTTTGATAAATCAAATTATGCACAATTTGGAGCATTCCTATATAATCCTTCATACCTTACTCGTGAAGGCAGTTTCAAAATGAACCTAAGTGGCAGGACTGGCAACATGTATGTTGCGGAGTTAGGCCATCTCATCTCCCTGGGTGATAAAAAACTGCCCGGCAGTCTTAAACTAGGCGGTTGGTATAACACGGTCAACGCTGCTGATGTTCTGAATGACAGTGAGGGTCATGTCTATATAGTTTCGAAAAATCCGGAAAAAATACATGACGGTCGTTATGGTGGCTATTTCTATCTGATGCAACAAGTTAGCGATGTAGGTAATGATATTAGTCGTGGGTTGACGCTTTTTATACATTTTTCTGCTAATGATAAATACACCTCGACCATGGATTATCAGGCTCAGGTTGGGGCAGTTTATAAAGGTCTCTTTGCTTCTCGACCGAGAGATTACATTAGCTTTGGTCTCAATAAAATGCATGTTAATCAAAGGCTGGCCCAGCGTGCCGACATTGCTAATAACCTCAAAGGGCTGAACGGTTATGATAATCCTTCCTATCAACCTGTGCGCAGTACGGAATATTCAGCTGAACTCCGCTATAGTGCTAAAATTACACCGTGGTTTTCAATCAGTCCTGACATTCAGCTTATTGCAAACCCGGGCGGTGTTAACGTAATAAAAGATGCATGGGTTTTTGGTACTCAGGTCAATCTCTCATTTTAACTTATAAAACTTATTTCTGATTATCTAAAATAGTTTAATCATCCGGCAATTTTCGTATCGGTATAAATTACTGTTTTCTTTTGAATGCACTGGCTACGATTATGTGTTTACTTATTTATCCCAGACATTTAGGATACAAATGAAATCATTAAAAGTGTGGGTATCTAATTTGGACATTAAGCAGCTTGAATACTTCATATGTGTGTCTGAGTTAGGTAGTTTTACGCGCGCTTCAATTACGCTTGGTGTGGCACAACCCGCCTTGAGCCGCCAGATTCGCCAGTTAGAGGTTGAGCTGGGGCAGAGCCTACTAATACGCAATGGTCGAGGCGTATATTGTACCGAAGGTGGAACGATGCTGCTTGAGCATGCTCGGGGGATTCTGCATCAGGTTGACCGTGCTCGCAGTGATCTTGAACATCTGCGGGGTACAAGGCATGAAAGTATTGCTGTAGGGTTACCCCCTACCTTAGCGCGATTTCTCACACTACCACTGGTTACCACCTTCAATTCCTCCATGAACGGCGCCACGATTTCGGTTTCAGAAGGTCTCAGTAATCAAATTCAAGAGCTACTCATCAAGGGCCGACTGGATATTGCCGTTTTGTATCATAATCAGCCATCACCCGATATTGATGCTGTGCAGTTTCATGAAGAAGAATTGTTTCTGATTGAGCGGGTTAATCCTTCAGCAAAGGAAGTGGTAACATTAGCAGAACTTGCAACAATTCCATTAGTCATGCCCAGCCGGCAACATGCTTTCCGCCAGCTTCTGGAAGAAGCGATGGGCGCGCACAAACTCTCTCCTCATTATGCGGTAGATATTGATGGTGTTAGCACCATTCTGGAACTTGTCAGGCATGGTTTGGGCAATGCAATTCTTCCAAAAAATGCCATCGTTAATTTTGCACAATCAAATGATGTGCAATTAAGACGAATTGGTGAGAAGGGTTTGTTTGCAAGGCTTTCACTGGCGACTAGCACGCGTCGTCCGCACACCATGTTGCAAAAATCGACTATTGAATTAATTAAAGAACTGATAATTTCTTCGTGATTATAATAAGTTAACCAGATGAGTTTAACGGTAAACCGTGTTTGATTGTTTGATTGTCTGATTGGCTTTGTGGAATAAATCAGATTCCAGGTGAATTTCTCTGTAACAGATCCGGCTTTCAGGCGATATGCACACTCTCAGGCATCCCATCACGCGTCATTTTGTTTAAGGCATGGAGCATGGTCATAGCTTCACCATCCTGCGCATTGTAGTCACGCAGCGTCAGGCTGCGGCAGGAGTGCCTGAACGAGAACTGGTTCATGTCTCTGGAGAATGCACGATGCAAAATCGAGGCCTGGCGCATACACTATAACCAGAGTCGTCCCCATTCTGCGCTGGGCTGGATGACCCCATCCGAATTCGCCGAAAAATCTACCGGTTGCCAGAATAAGCAACCAATCTGAAGCCGGTTATTCCTGATTATGTCTGGATCATATTCGGGGTCAGGGTCAGAAGCCGGTTATTCCTGATTATGCCTGGATCATATTCGGGGTCAGGATACCGTTACTTAAAAACAGAGTAACAGCGAATCTTCCGCGACTCGCCAGGCGTATACTCAGATAGCACAGTGGCTGGAAGGGCTGCAACAACAGAATGGAGCGGTAAAGCCTGAACAAAATATTGCTGCAACTGGCTTTCTTCACGAGGAAATTAACGGATCAGCAAAAGCCTTATCGCAACTAAAAAATAAGCATAAATAGAGAGTAGCCATCGCCACAGTGAATATACTCTTAAATGCGCAGCCCAGCAGGCAGGGCCGGTTAGTGAGCAGGATTAGACATCCCAGAGTAAAAGGTACGTTAACATGCACCTGCGGTAAAGTTAAGCCAAACGCAAAAATTCATTTTTGATACCTTAAAAGAAAGTATTCATGGAAATTATACTTTTATGGTATGAGTGAACTCCGAGCAGTTAGCGGCAATCGATATAGGCTTCAACCGTCTGGTGCCAAAAGAGCCTGATATAGCCGTGGAATGGATGAGGCGGGGATTTTTATATTGTGGCGACCCACAATATAAGCAGATTAGATAATGAAGTTTAGATAAAACTCGCAGCAAGAAAGTGCCGTTGGGAAGCCACTATTGGTTATGCATAAAACATAATAATCAAGCCACCCTTCGTGTGGCTTGAGCGTAACTGACATCATTCCGGGCAAAGCGTTTTTGGTCTTTTCTCGTTTAATTCAGGCCCTGCAAAAGCCAGCAGTTTGCCTGCTTCTGTGGTGCTGTATTGCTGAAAGTTATCAACAAAGAGCTGCGCCAGCTTCTTGGCTGCTCCCAGCCATTCCTTTTCCGAGTCCCAGTTATTTCGCGGATCGAGCAGGTTATTATCAACGCCTGGTATGTTGTCTGGTACAGAAAGATTAAAGACAGGAATTTCTTTATAAAGAGTATTGCTGACAGAACCGTTAAGGATGGCACTGATAATGTTGCGGGTGTTGGTGAGAGATAAACGTTCGCCTTTGCTGTTCCAGCCCGTGTTAACCAGCCAAGCTTGTGCGCTGGTGTCAGCCATTCTGGCTTCAAGCACGCTGGCATATTGTGTCGGATGAAGCAGCAGAAAGGCAGCGCCATAACAGGCTGAGAACGTTGGAGTCGGATGGGTAATACCTCTTTCTGTACCCGCCAGTTTTGAGGTGAAGCCGGAAAGGAAATGGTACTGCATTTGCTCGCGGTTCAGACGCGATACCGGGGGTAATACGCCGAACGCATCAGCCGTCAAAAAGATGATGTGCGCCGGGTGGCCTGCGCGTGAAACCGGATGGACAATATTGTCAATGTGCGAAAGTGGATAGGAGACGCGCGTATTTTCCGTTTTACGACCATCAGCGTAGTCCACGCTGCCGTCTTCTCTTACAACAACATTTTCCAGTAATGCTTCGTGACGAATGGCTTTATAAATTTCAGGCTCAGCTTGCTCGCTTAAATTAATCGTTTTTGCATAGCAGCCACCTTCGAAATTGAAGATTCCCTCATCATCCCAACCATGCTCATCATCACCGATAAGCTGACGTTCGGGATCGGTAGATAACGTCGTTTTACCCGTTCCTGACAGACCAAAGAAAAGGGCTACATCGTCATTGACACCTCGGTTGGCAGAACAGTGCATTGATGCAATGCCACGTTGAGGAAGAAGGTAATTCATAACGGAGAAAAGGCCTTTTTTCATTTCTCCGCCGTACCAAGTGCCGCCAATTAACTGGATCTTCTCTGACAGGTTAAAAGCGACAAAGTTTTCGGAGTTGAGGCCCTGAGCCTGCCAGTTTGCATTGGTACATTTGGAACCGTTCATTACCATGAAATCGGGGGTAAACTGCTCAATTTCTTCTGCATCAGGAGTAATAAACATATTTTTTACGAAATGGGCCTGCCAGGCAACTTCGGTAACAAAGCGCACAGCCAGTCGCGTAGCAGCACTCGCCCCGCACCACGCATCAATTACATACAGTTTTTTGCCTGAAAGTTGAGAGGCGACGAGCGATTTGAGTTCTGCCCAGACTTCAGGTGACAGCGGCTTATTGTCATTACGCCCCGTTCCAGAGTTAGCCCACCACAGGCTATCGCGGGTAGTATCATCCAGGACGATATATTTATCTTTAGGCGAGCGTCCAGTGAATTCGCCAGTGTCCACAGCAACTGCGCTGGAAGTGGTCATTACTCCACGCTCGTATCCTTCCAGTTCTGCTGAAGTCTCATGCTCTACGAGGAGATCATAATCAGGGTTATAAATCACTTCTGCAGTTTTATTTATCCCAACTGATAAAAGTGTTTTTTCAACAGCTTGCTGAATATTCATATAATTTCTGTCCCATATATAGATGACGTCTTACTAAGATTTTTTTAAACAGAAGAATCACGTCCTATCAATCTTTGCCGATCTATTCGCTACTTGCTCGATTAACGAGAAATCCGATGACCAGACTATGAGAAACCTTAATTCCACGAATAAGCTGAGCCATAAGATCGACTTCACTTATCGGTTATTCAACGTTTGCGACAGTGCCGGAATTTCACCAAGCCCTGCGCCTTTTACCTTCATGGATAGTTGAATATTGCGATGAAAAACGATGCTGATCGCGGCAAGCAGCGCGGGCAGGGCAAGAATAAAAAAGATGGCTGACTGGCCCGGGAAAGCCCCCATCAACAGACCACCCAGTGATGAGCTGAGGATTGCGCCAATACGACCAATACCGTGCATCCAGCTTACGCCCGTCGCGCGGATCTCGGTTGGGTAGTATGCAGGCGAGTAAACCTGCAGCCCATTTTGCGCGCCGTTAATGCACATGCCGGTGATAAAAATAATCACACCCAGCGCCACGCCACTCAGCCCAAATATGCCTTGCGTAATCAGACATACACAGCCGATTAAATACACCACGCCAATAACCCATTTCGCGCGCAGTTTATCCATCAGCGTACCAACAATGATGCCTCCCACCGGACCACCAAGCTGGAACAAACCGGCAATAATGGCGGCTTGCTCCAGTGAAATACCGCCGGAACGCATGATGGTTGGCAGCCAGCCATTCAGCAGATAAATGACGAACAGCCCCATAAAATAGGTCAGCCAGAGAATGATGGTGCCGCGTGCAAAGCCGTGACGAAACAACTCTGCAATGGTGCTGTTGCGCTTAATGCTGGGAGAGTTAAGGATAAAGGCACTCTCATCAGTGAAATTTCCGCCCATTCGGTTCAGCAGCGCGGCAATTTGCTCACGCGGTGCCTTGCGTACCACCAGATTTAGCGCCGATTCCGGTAACAGCCAGGCAATAACCGGCAGCATCATCAGCGGCAGCGCACCACCGAAAATCAGCACGGCAGGCCACTGATAATGAGCCAGTAGCCCGGCGGCGATAAATCCACCCAGCCCAGAACCAATGTTAAAACCGCTGAACATCAACGTGATCATGATCCCTTTACGACGCTCGGGCATGTACTCTGACAATAGAGTAACGCAATTCGGCATCACTGCGCCTAATCCTAATCCGGCAATAAAGCGCAACAGGGCCATTTGTGTGGGCGAAGTGGCATACGCACAGGCCAGGCTGAAAGCGGAGAAGATCAGCACCGACATTAAAATGACCCGCTTACGGCCATAGCGATCGGACATTGGCCCGGCAATCAGTGCACCCAGAGCCACGCCAAACATTGCCGCACCTAGAATCGGCCCCATTGCTGAGCGGCTGATACCCCAGTGTTCAATCAGCGCCGGGGCAATAAAGCCCATTACGGCAGCGTCATAGCCGTCAAACATAATGATAATCAGGCACAGCACCAGTACGCGCCACTGAAAGGACGAGACGGGCCGCGCATCAATCCACGCTTTCACATTGACAAGGTTATTTGCTGTCATGGGTACGCTCTCTTCTGTGCTACCTGAGGCAGCTGTCGTTGTGGTAAGAGAAAGGGTAACAATCCAGCAACACGTTAAGCGTGGTGAATGATTCTGTCTGTCAAAAAAGGCTTTTAGAGGTATGAGTAAGGTTTATATTGTGATGCGATTAACATTGTCTAAAAATGCCATGAACAGCGCCAGAGTGCTTTGGAAGCCAGTTCTGACGTCGGATATGTTCAGCTATGATATGAATTTCGTTTAGGCTGTGTCAGATAGCGTCTCATTGATGCAGCTCAACAGGGCTTTTGTCGCAGGTGAGTGCAGCGCACCCTGACGGAAAGTTAAACCAATTTCACGACGCGTATCAGGTAGATTAAGCGTCAGCGGCGTAAGAATGCCGGCGCGTAACTCATACTCAAGCTGATGCGAAGAGACGGCGGCTACCATATCTGAATGAAGCAGTAATCCACGCACTATCGCCAAATCTCCACTTTCCACAACCGGCTGTGGCGCGGGCATGCCTAACGCCTGAAAGGCGCGATCTAACAAATGACGCGCGGGCGTGTTATCACGCGGCAGAATCCATTGCGTCTGTGTCAAATCGTCTGGCGTCAGTGTACGCCCAGCCAGCAGATGCTGTGGTCGCGCCAGTAAAATAAGCTCCTCATCGAATAAAACCTGATTATGAATATCTGGTACGGCATCGTTTTGACGCAGTGCGCCGAGAATGAAATCAATATCGCCAGCACGCATTTCCGTTACCAGCGCGCTAAAGGCACTTTCATTAGTCACCACTTTTATACCGGGGTAACGCGTTACCAGCTGAGCAATTGCCAGAGGCAATACACTGCTGCGGCACAGCGGCAGTGCACCCACATGCACGGTGCCGGTCAGCACGCCCTGGTGTGCCGCGAGATCTTCAGGAATATGCCGTATTTCATTCAGTGCGCGACTGATAAAAGGCGCTATTTCGCGCCCGGCGGATGTAGGCATCATGCCTTTTGGCGTACGCTGAAACAGCGTTAATCCCGCTCCCTTTTCCAGCACTTTTAATGCTGCACTAACGGCGGGCTGACTGATACCCAGTGACGTTGCCACGCTTTGTGTGTGATGAAGGCGGTGCAGCGCCAAAAAGATTTGCAGGCGGCGCAGGTTAAACAGCCAGATCGGTTCTGCTTCTTCGCGCCCACTGTCGCGCTGTTTAAGTTTACTGAGCACCGACGGAATCAAATGTAACTCCTGTACAGCACGTATGGCACGCGGCAGAACACACTTTCCCGTTTCTGTCAGCATCATGCCGCTTGCATGACGCTCGAACAGCGGCGTGGCTAAAGTGTGTTCAAGATCACGGATTGAGCGGGTGATTGCCGACTGGGTACGAAATAATTTGTTCGCTGCTTCCGAGACTGTGCCGCGATCTGCAATCATGCAAAATGCGCGTATTTGCATGATTTTTAATTCATTTTTTTCATGAGCCTTTTTCATTTTTTTCGCCGGTAGTTTGAGGTCTGAATCACAACATAAATAAAAGTCATATCTGGCGCAATGAAAGGCATTATCCGCGCGTTGACCTGCATGGCAGGATGAAAAAAACAGCAAAACGTAGGATGACATGATGGAAAAGATCGCAAAAAAGAGTGCCTTAGTCGTTAGTGCCCACTCCGCTGATTTCGTCTGGCGTGCAGGTGGCGCGATTGCGTTGCATGCCTCTCAGGGTTACGACGTGCATGTGGTATGCCTTTCCTATGGTGAGCGCGGCGAATCAGCAAAGTTGTGGCGCAAAGGTAATATGACTGAAGCAATCGTGAAGCAGAGTCGACAAGAAGAAGCCGAAGCTGCGGCCAAAATCCTCGGGGCAAGCATTGAATTCTTTGATCTTGGCGATTATCCACTACGTGCAGATAAAGAAACGCTATTCCGCCTTGCAGACGTGTTCCGTAAAGTCCAACCGCACTTTGTTCTGACTCATTCAGTGAATGACCCTTATAACTACGACCATCCGTTGGCCGCTAACCTGACTCAGGAAGCCCGCATCATTGCGCAGGCCGAAGGTTATCGTCCCGGTGAAACCATTATCGGTGCACCTCCGGTTTACTGCTTTGAGCCACACCAGCCGGAGCAGTGCGATTGGAAACCCGATGTTCTCCTGGATATTACGTCGGTCTGGGATAAAAAATATGCCGCCATCCAGTGCATGGCGGGGCAGGAGCACCTCTGGGAATACTATACGCGCGTAGCATTACAACGTGGTGTACAGGCTAAGCGTAACGTAGGGATCACCTCATCTAAAGTGATTAGCCACGGCGAGGGCTATCAGAGTCTGTTCCCTCGCGTAACGGAGGATTTGTCATGAGTCTGGTGAATAAAAAAGGCGTAGTCGTGATAAATATTGAGCGCGCCGAGTCCGAGCTGGTCGCACAATTTGCACGCTATGGCGTGGCGACTACGCATGAAGCGCAGGGACGAAGTGGCCTGCTTGATGTTCGTGTGCGCCCGGTTCAGCAAAACCGCACTGTCGCGGGTAGCGCTGTGACAGTGCTGGTCTCACCTGGCGATAACTGGATGTTCCACGTTGCAGTAGAACAGTGTCAGCCGGGCGACATATTACTGGTAGCGCCTACTTCTGAGTGCCACGACGGCTTTTTTGGCGATTTGCTGGCAACGTCATTGCAGGCGCGTGGTGTGGTCGCTCTGGTTGGCGATATCGGTATCCGTGACAGCCAGACGTTGCGAGACATGAATTTTCCCGTCTGGTCGCGAGCTGTTTATGCGCAGGGTACGGTGAAAGAGACATTAGGCTCGGTAAATGTGCCGGTCGTCTGTGCCGGGCAACTGGTCAGTCCGGGCGACATCGTGGTGGCCGATGATGATGGCGTGGTCATTGTGCCGCGTGAGCAGGCTGAGGCAGTTAGTGCTGCGGCACAAAAACGCGTTGATGCGGAAGAAGGCAAACGTCAGCGACTCGCCGCCGGTGAGTTGGGTCTTGATATTTATCAGATGCGGCCAGCGTTAGCTGAGAAAGGGCTGCGCTATGTGAATTCCCTTGATGAACTGAAGAAGGGCTGACGATGAAACAGACCTTACTCCCTTGCGTCCTGATGCGTGGCGGCACCTCTAAAGCGGCCTGCTTTCTGGCATCAGATCTGCCCACCGATAACGCCATGCGCGATCGCGTGTTACTGGCCGTCATGGGTTCACCCGACACGCGTCAGATTGATGGTATCGGCGGAGCCGATCCGCTGACCAGCAAAGTTGCGATTGTTTCAGCCTCAACGCGTCCCGACGCGGATGTTGATTACCTGTTCGCGCAGGTTAACGTGAATAAAGCCGTAGTAGATTACGGGCAAAACTGCGGCAACATTCTCGCTGCGGTCGGGCCGTTCGCAATTGAAAAAGGGCTGGTGGCGGCGCAGGGAGAGGTCACACGGGTGCGCATTTTTATGGTGAACACCGGGCAAATCGCAGAAGCATGTATCGCCACGCCTGAGGGAGCAGTGGAATATGAAGGCGATGCGCAGATTGACGGTGTGCCGGGTTACGCAGCTGAGCAGATACTGAATTTCCAGGATATTGCTGGCTCCAGCTGTGGTGCGTTGCTGCCGACGGGGAATGCACGCGACAGCTTTGACGGAATTGATGTGACCTGTATTGATAATGGCATGCCTGTGGTGTTGTTACGCGCAGCCGATCTGCAACGAAGCGGGCTGGAAACGCGCGAACAGTTGGACAATGACGACGAGCTGAAAACGCGGCTGGAGTCGATCCGCCTGCAGGCTGGTCCACGAATGAACCTTGGCGATGTGGCACAGCGTACGGTGCCAAAAATGACGCTGATTGCCGCTCCGGAACAAGGCGGTGCCCTGACTACACGTACCTTTATTCCGCACCGCTGTCATGCATCCATTGGCGTATTAGGCGCGGTGAGCGTGGCAACCGCCTGTCTGATCCCCGGCTCTGTTACGGAAGGGCTTGCTGAGGTCAGCACTGCCCATGAACAGAGACTGGCTGTTGAACATCCCACTGGCGAGTTCAGCGTAATGCTGACGCGTGATGCGGCGGGCAACGTTATCAATAGCGGACTGATTCGCACGGCACGCCTGCTATTTGAGGGTCGAGTAGCCATTCCGGGAACACTCTGGTCAGGCAACTGAGGAATACACATGACAGGTATTGCGATTATTGGTTTTGGTGAAGCCGGACAGGTATATGCTCAGGATTTAGCGGGTATTGCAAACGTGCGTGTCTGGGACAAAAAGTTTCTCAGCCAGCACGCTGAGCTTTTGCGCGGGCTGGCTGGGCAAATCGCCGTTCAACCAGCAGGTTCACTGAATGAGGCGCTGGACGGCGCAGATTTAGTGTTTTCCCTGGTAACAGCATCCAGCGCGCTGGACGTCGCAAAACATGCAGCGCCGCTGCTGCGTGCCGGCCAGATTTTTCTGGACTTTAATTCCGTTGCACCGGAAACCAAGCGTGCCGCCGCTGAGGTAATAGCAACAGGGGCAGGATCGTATCTGGATGTTGCGGTCATGGCACCGGTGCCGCCAAAGCGGCTTGCTACACCGCTGCTGATTGGCGGGTTTGCAGCTTCTCTCGCTGCGGACACGTTAAATGCGCTGGGTTGCAACGCGCGCGCTGCCAGTGAGCATATTGGTGACGTGTCGGCGATCAAGATGTGTCGCAGCGTAATGATTAAAGGTCTGGAAGCCTTAACCACCGAATGTCTCAGCGCGGCGCGGCAGTATGGTGTAGAAGAAGCCGTTTTAGCCTCTCTGCATGCCAGTTTCCCGTCGCTGGGATGGAACGATCAATTGCCGCATTATCTTATCAGCCGGGTTGCGGAACATGGCGTCAGGCGCGCGGAAGAGATGGGCGAAGTGGTGAAAACCTTGCAGGATGTCGGCGTGGCGGGGGTAATGAGTCAGGCGACACAGCAGGTGCAGGCCGGATTGCCGGCAAGAATGGCGGAGCAGTGCGTACGCTACAGTGATTTTACGCCATTCGTCTGGCAGGAAGCGTTAGATCGTTTGAGGTAATTGATCATGAGAGCGCCTACAAGCTACTGAGTCGTTGCTTAAAACCCGGCCTCAGATTTTCATTGCAGAGAAGATGAATAAAAGCCGCTTTATTCATTAACTCTTCTTCTGTCTGCTCATGCGCTAAAGGCCATAACAACCGAGCTTTTGCTGAGAATGTGGAAAGACTGGCGGTAAAAAAGGTGCCGGCTTCAGTTAGCACCTTTGCGTAGCGTGATTAACACGGTAACGGGGTGCTATTTGCGCCACCAGCTCGGCCAGCAATGAATCATTCGCACCATACGGCCTGCGCCTACTACTTCACCGTTGAACCAGGTAAAACATATTTCCTTACGCTGCTTATCTAAATGCTGACTTTCTCCACGAAAAGATTTCGCAGTGAAAATATGCAATAAATTTATACTTGCCACACACGGTATTACCTCAGGGAACCTTATGAAGAACAAGCTTTTTTACGGTCTGCAGTTGCTGTCACTGCTGGCCGTTTTTTTAATATTGCCGGAAGCACATTCAGCCAATCTGGCAATGATGAAACCCGCGGTCAGCTGTGACAGCCTGAAATCTACTGACCTGACAGAGATCGGTGGTAAAGGCAGTCAGGTTAATACCACCTCGGTTATCAAACTGAACAATGCTCAGTGGTGCAAAGTAGAAGGGACGCTGGCTCCGGAAATTAGTTTTCGTCTTTTATTACCCGCAGACAGCTGGAATCAACGATATATGCAGGTAGGCTGTGGGGGCTTATGTGGCTCCATTACGTTGCAGCCCGGCGCAGCGGCAGGGTGCGCACCGCTCAACAGTAACGGCTTTGCTGTGGCGGCAACAAATATGGGGCATCGTGAAGAGGAAGCGGACTGGGGAAATGACAGCCAGAAACGCAGCGATTTTGCATGGCGGGGACAACATTTGACTGCGCTGGCCGCTAAAAAACTCATCGCCGCGTTCTATCAAAAACCGGCAGCATTTGCTTACTTCAACGGCTGCTCCGACGGTGGGCGCGAAGCGCTGATGGAAGCGCAGCGTTTCCCGCATGATTTCAACGGCATCATTGCGGGTGCGGCAGCCATGAATTTCCAGGTGCAGAACGCGATGTATCATGCCTGGCAGGTAGTCAGCAACCGTGACAAAGACGGCAACGCACTACTGACGTCAAAAGACCTGCCGTTGATACATCAGGCTGTGCTGAATCAGTGTGATGCGCTCGACGGACAGAAAGATGGCCTGATTGCCGCGCCGGAAGCCTGTCATCCCAACCTGGATGTGCTTCGCTGTAAAGCGGGTCAGCAGGACGGTAAATGCTTAAGCAATGTACAACTCACCGCGCTGAAGAAACTCTACGACGGGCCACGCGATGCAATAACCGGTCGTAAATTGATTGTCGGCGGGCCGCAGTATGGCTCTGAACTTGCCTGGCAGGGCGTGTTTATTCCTGAAGAAAAGAGCCAGCCAGTGATGAGCTCAATGATTTCGCTCTCTTCGCTGCGTTACGTTAATTTTGTCACTAACCCGGCACCGTCTTTTACACTTAATGAGCTGAAATTTGATCAAAAAACTTTCGATGAGCTCAGTAAGTTGCACAGCCTCTATGATGCCACCAATCCTGATTTGCGCGCGTTCGCTAAGGCAGGCGGCAAGCTGATCATCTGGCACGGCTGGGCCGATCCGCATATTTCTCCTCTCAATTCAATTGCATACCACAATGCGCTGGGCAAAGAGATGGGCACATCACAGCGCCAGGCCTTTGAACGTCTGTATTTGCTGCCCGGTGTTTACCATTGTTCGAATGGAGAAGGCCCGAGTCTGGTCGATTTCCTGACGCCCGTGATGAACTGGGTGGAAAAGGGCCAGGCACCTGACGCTGTCATTACCTGGCAGGCCTCACCGCAGCAGAAAAACAGCTTTGGTCAGCCTGTCGGCGCGGATGGTAAGCTGCCTTTGAAAGCCAGCCCGATGCAGGGAGGAAAACCTCCAGTGATGGAACGTCCAGATATGAAACTTGAAACCATCCCGTCTAAGGCAGCATCGCGTCCTGTTTATCCTTACCCGCAATATGCGGTATGGAATGGCAAAGATAATGTAATGCAGGAGGAGTCCTATGTGCCGAAAACGTTACCTGTAATCAACAAGCATTACGATTGGGCAGGATCGCATTTTTATCAGCCTTATCAATTTAGTAATTAAAATCAGTTAAAATGTAAATATAAAAAGCGTCGCGATTGCGGCGTTTTTTATTTTAGAGCGTTAGAGATTTGACGGTGTCTATTAATTCAGGTTTTTTTGATTTATTGAATTGACGCTTTTATAAGCATGTTGGTTGTAAAAAAATAACTACTTTTAATTAATATTTATAAGGATAAAAGAAGATCGTGTCTATAGCGAGTAAATAGGGGTGTTGATTTTTTATAAATAAAACTCATGGCTGGATAAATATTAGTGATTGGCTTTTTAATTTATCTTTTTTAATGGAGCGAGTGCTATTTTTGTATTGTAATTTTACCGCGGCAGCGATCACAAAAAACTATAAAGGTGCTGTTATTAATCCTTGTTTTAACCTAGTTCTGTATGTCGTTAAACGATAATAATGAGCGCCACCTGAAAAGGTGGCGAGCTATTTTTTTTGTAGCCAACGGCGGGTGGAAAATGAAAACAGGATGGTACGGTGAACTCACCAGAAATGAAAAGAAAACCTGGTGGGCCTGTCTGGGCGGGTTTACTCTCGACTCGATGGATAGCACTATTTATTCGCTAGTCATGCCAATATTATTAAGTCTGGCAATACTGACTAAATCCGAAGCTGGAATATTAGGATCGGCATCCTTAATAGGTAGTGCTTTAGGGGGCTGGAGCGCTGGCATGCTGGCCGATCGCTGGGGGCGTATTCGCGTCATGCAGTTAACGGTTTTATGGGTGGCCTGCTTTACAGCACTGACAGCACTGTGTGGCGAGTTCTGGCAGTTTCTGATCGTACGTTTTTTACAGGGCCTTGGCTACGGCGGCGAAGTTGTCGTTGGTGGTGTCTTAATCAGCGAAGTGATCCGAGCGAGTTATCGTGGTCGTGTTGGAGCATCAATTCAGAGCGGATACGCACTGGGTTATGCCATTTCATTGGCCGTACTGCCGGTGTTACTGAGTTTTTTCCCGCAAGAAATTGCCTGGAAATTATTTTTCCTTATCGGCATTGTTCCGGCTGTTCTGGTGTGGTTTATTCGTCGCTTAGTGCCGGAGTCACCCGTTTTTTCAAATACGCCGCAAAATAAACAACCTAAAAAGATAACGGAGATCTTTCAGGCAAAGCACCGGCGTATTACCGTGACCGCAACTTTATTGGCCAGCGGAATATTTGGTGGTGCTTATATAATGATTACCTGGTTGCCAACCTATCTGCGTATGGAACTGGGATTGCCGGTAGTATCAATGTCAGGCTATTTAGCAATAAATATTTTGGGTTCGCTGATAGGCCCCTTTCTCTATGGCCGCTTAAGCGATAAGTTTGGCCGATGGAAAACTATTATTCTGTTTCTGTTGTGTCAAATGATTGTTGTCAGTATTTATATGTTTGCTAACGTCAGTCTGAATATGACGCTTGGATTGGGTTTTTTTCTCGGGGCATTACAGGGTGGTTTGGCTTCAGGTTTAACCCCCGCCTTTTCTGAATTATATCCTACACACATTCGCGGTAGTGGGGCAGGATTTTGCGCCAGTTTTGGACGCGGCTTCGGTTCGCTAATGCCTGCACTGGTAGGTATTGTCTCGAGTCAGGTTCATTTAGGATATGCAATGGGAAGTCTGGCGATTGCTTCTTATTGTATAGGGATCATTGCCGCTCTGTGCCTGCCAAATACAACGGGCATTAATCTCGCTGAAGTTAATTAAAGCGAATTCTTTTTAATTCTCGTCAGCAAAACATTTTTAGCGCAGTGAATGGTGAAACGGGTGCGGCTTATACAGCGCACTACACCTGTAAACTGACAGGGGCGCTCGGTGACGTTGAGACGCAACCATCAGTTGCGTGACAAGCCGGGGAACCGCAGCGCCCATTGCACGTTAATCTGTTTCGGTTATGTAAAATTCCTTTCGACTGACCCCTGTGATCATGCAACCTGTTTGCGTATATAAACGTGGGGTTGTCGCTTCTTTACCCAGCCTGTCGTGTTACCGCTGTCACATTATAAAAGAAACTCATACCTGCAAAGGTAAAACCAACTCTCTTGTTGGGTGAAAGGAGGATAACTTACCTCTTAATTAAACAGAGAACATTGGTACGCCTACACAAGAAAGGAGGTCCTTATGACAAATCAAATGACGGAACCCTGTCATGATATTGCCCATTTGGCACATGTCGAGATTTACACTGACAAATTTGAAGAGAGCCTTAATTTCTTCGTCAATGTCTATGGCCTTACCGTCTCGGCGCAGGATGAAAAGCATGCATGGCTGCGTGCCTGGGATGACTATGAATTTCATACCCTGAAGCTGACGCGTCATCATACGACTGGAGTAGGGCACATTGCTTATCGTGCCAGCTCGGAAGCGGCGCTGATGCGACGTGTGGCCGTCATTGAGGCCAGCGATTATGAAATAATTGGCTGGGTGAATGACGATCAGGGGCACGGTCGCGCCTTCCGCTTTGCCGATCCTTTCGGTCATATTTTTGAAATTTATTATGAAACCGTACGCTATCAGGCTGAAGTAGGTGAGAGCCCGTCACTGAAAAATCTTGCGCAGCGTTACCATGGACGTGGTGCTTGTCCTCGCCGCCTCGATCATCTTAATTTGCTTGCAGCGGACGTAAGTGAGTTTAAACGCTTTATGGAAACCTGCCTCGGCTCGCGGGTTACAGAAATGATTCAGCTTGATAATGGCCGGATTGGTGGCTGCTGGTTCACCATCAACAATAAAACTTATGACCTGGCATGCACGGAAGAGCATGGCGGCGGCAGAGCACGTCTGCACCACGTTACTTATGCCACAGACACCCGAGAGGATATTCTGCGCGCAGCCGATATCTTTCTTGAAAACGGCGTGCATATTGAGACGGGCCCGCATAAGCATGCGATTCAGGGGACCTTTTTCCTTTACGTCTGGGAGCCGGCGGGGAATCGCGTTGAGCTGGCAAACTCCGGCGCTCGCCTGATACTCGCCCCGGACTGGCAGACTGTGGTATGGACAGAGACCGAGCGTAAAAAAGGGCAGGCGTGGGGATTAAAGACTATTGAGACTTTCCATACGCACGGCACACCACCGATGCCAAAGGAAATGAAAGAGTAATTTCATAACCAAAGACTTTTTTAAAAAGAATATAAGGCTTGATTATCTTAGTAAGCGTTCAGCGGCAAGGTGCGTGACCAGCCGCTGGCCGGTAATGTGCTAATTAACATTCAGCCGGTTAACTTCGTTCAAGGTAAAAACCGCAGCATAAGCCGCATCACATCTCAATCACTGTCTATCCCTATTGATAATGTCACCCTGGGGGGTGCGGACGATTTCCTGGACTGATTGATTATATTAGCCCACGTTTTTGCCGGTACGTTTCAGGGCTCACTGCGCCCAGCGACAGCTTGATCAGATGGCCATTGTGCCAGCGGATGTAGCCATCTACCTGCTTCATAAAGTCATCTATTGTTACGCCTGACCAGTTGCGACCGTAGTACATCTCGTTTTTCAGCAGCCCGAAGAACCCTTCGCACGCGGCATTATCCGGAGAGCAGCCTTTGCGCGACATTGAGCGCACCAGGCCCGAGGTGGAGATTCTCTGTAACCATCCCGGCCACCGGTAATGCCCGCCCCGATCACTGTGTATTATCGGACGTTCGTGCGGTTTCAGCGTGTCTATCGCGTTTTCTAGCATACTGTTGGCCAGCATCGCGTCAGGCCTTGTGCCTACCGACCAGCTCACCACTTTACCGTCGAAGCAGTCCACCACAGGTGACAGCCACACTTTGCCTGCAGGCAGATGGAACTCCGTGATATTGTCAGCCACTTCTGATTGGGCAGCTAAGCATTAAAGTCCCTCGCAAGAAGGTTATCAGGGGCCGGGCCGATTTCTCCGCAGTACGAGCTGTATCGGCGGCGACGGGCTGTGCTAACAACCAGCTTTTCCTCTGACATCAGCCTGCGCACGACTTTTTCAGAGAGGCTGATACCTTCATGACGCAGCATTGCATGCAGGCGGCGGTAGCCGTAACACCGGTAGTTGGCATGGAAGAGCTCCGCCAGGGTAACACGAACATCAGCGTGCTTATCACCGGTCTGCAACGCAGCGCGTTGATAAAAATAGCTGCTGCGGGCGAGCTCCAGGTTGCTCAGCAGCGCCGGCAGCGAATATGTTTCTCTCAGGGCATCAGCGATCTTAGTCTTTTCCCTGTTTGTCAGGGGGCCGGCGCTGATGCCCGGATCTTTTTTTATCAGTTCATCCGCTTTCTTCAGGATATCGTGCTCCATCTGTAACTGCTGGATTTCCTGCCTGAGTCTGTCACGCTCATCTTTCAGCGTGTCGATATCTTCTGTTTCGGATGCTGCTTTGCATTTGCGCATTGAACGATAGGCCTCGTCACCAACAAGTTCATCCTTCCACTTATACAACAGTTGACGGCTGACACCCACATGCTGTGCGATTTCCCGGGCGGGTTTGCTATGGGTACACAGTTCGCCTACGGCTTTACGCTTAACCTCTGATGTAAAGGGCGCTTCAGGATTGGAGGTGCTGGTGATGATACGACGCTTTCCCGGCAGAATTTCATCCAGCCAGCAGTTCAGTACTGCGGTGCAGGGATAGCCCAGCTCACGGCACGTAAAGGCCAGGCATCGCCCGTGTGTGAGATAATGATCAACAGCAGCCTGTTTTTGCGCGGCGGAGTAGCGTGGTTTGCGCTTAACACTCTTTACAGTGCCATCACCTGCGTTCCATGCTTCTATCCAGCGTCTGAGATGGCGTTCTGTGGGATAACCCAGCTCACCAACAACGGCTACGATTTTTTTGCCGTATTTAAAGTACAGCTCGATTGCACGAAGGCGGTCCGCCTCGGAATACATAATATATCTCCTGAGAGTCCAGGAAATCGTCCGCACCCCCTCATGGCTAAGTTAAAGTGTCATCTTTTATATGAACAGAGTCTGATTATCCGGGCGTGTTTCTGGGATGAGCTACCCACGTATTTTCGGCAATCATCAACTTTCTGACGGTTTCCTTTGAGATGCTCAGGCCAAAACCGGCATTGAGTAATCGCCATGCGCCAGTAGGGCTCATGCCGCGGCAGCGGGTGCGGATAAGCTTTATCACCTGAGCTTTCAGGTTGTCTTTCAGCTGACAGTTACTGGGTTTACCACGACGCCTGTTAATCAGTCCTTCCGGACCAGCTTCGCGATACCGCTTAACGAGGCGACGGCATTGCCGGCGGCTCAACTCCATAGATTCGGCGGCGTCGGCCAGGGAGATATCCCTTGCCAGATACGCTTCGATGAGGTCGGCGCGCATCTGGTCACGCAGCAGGACAGGTGGTTTAAATTCATTCATGCATTCACCTCTTATCGCTGCCGGCGGTGAGCCGGGCAGGGGAAAGACGTCAGCGCTTCAGGCTGGGAACAAAATCTTCGGGGCTGATCAGCACTGGGTTGATTGCCCGCAACTCCTCAAGAGCACGCTCCTGAGCCCGCCTGCGCGGCATTTTTTTACTTCGTGAACGCTGACCTTCGGCTTCCTGTTCGTCCTGCTTTTCCAGTGCCAGCCTCAGAACCGCACCCAGTCGCTTGTTATCAACGATCGCTCCCTGATCCACACAGGCAAGACGATCAAAGACCTGATAGCGCAGCAGCCTGTGCCCATACCGGAAGGCGATCCTGCCGTCCGGGTACTCGTAAACTGTGACTCTTTCACCGGCGATTCGGCTGTTCTCATCTGTCGGATCAATGAGATATATCATTTTATCATACTGAAATGTCAGCGCTTTTGAGAGCTTGCGCAGGTCCTGCCAGGCAAAGATATCATCGAGTTCTTCCGGCGCTAAATCCGCCGGACGGTGCAAATCTTTCGGATACTTCGGCGGTCGCGAAAAACGCCGGTTAAAGTCATCGATAAAACCTGCAACCCAGCGGTTAGCCTCGCTAATGGAGCTGATGTTATGCAGCCGCATCTCCTTGACCAGCCGATCCTGCAACGTCTGGTTGGCGCGCTCAACGCGTCCCTTGGCCTGGCTGCTGTTGGCACAGATAAGTTCAATGCTCAGATCGCGCAGCGCACGTCTAAACTGCGTGGTTCCGCTGCGGCGCGCGTCCGTGCCGTTGACCCGAAATACTGCGTGCTTATCGCTGTAGAATGCGACAGGTTTTCCATGTAAATCAATGTATTCACGCGTTGCCGTCATATAATCGAACGCAGACTCTGTATCACAGAAGCGCAGGTGCATAAGGCGACCGGTCGCATCGTCAACGTACACGAGAAGGCAGCACTTCGGTGCGCGGTCCTCAAACCAGGCATGGTGAGAGCCGTCCAGCTGAACCAGTTTGCCGAGGCAGTCGCGCCGGTGTCTCGGCTGATAGATGTGTACCTGTCTTCGTGAGTGAGGCCGTCAGAGTCCGTCTGAAATCATCCAGTTGCGGACAGTCTCAACGGAAACCGGAATGCCGTGTCGTTCCAGAAGCTTCTCGGTGGCCAAAGTGGGACCAAAATCGGCGTAATGTTGACGGATCAGATGCAAAGCGGCGCAGCGTAAATCGTCAGGAATGCGGTTGTTACCGGGACGCCCGCGACGTTCTGATACAACCGATGCCGCGCCGTGTTCACGATAACGCCGCAGAACACGCTGAACCTGACGGACGGTGAGTTCGAGAAGGCGCGCAGCTTCACGCTGCAGCAGAGTGTGGTCGTGAACGCGCTGAATGATGCCGAGCCGATATAGATCTTTATCTGTCATGGTCACCAACATAAAGTCTGCATCCTGAGCTGAGCCTGAGGAGATCTAAGGTTAGTTCAGGGACGACATCTGTGAATTGTTCCGTACGACATTAGCGTTTTGGAGTAACAATCACTGTCTATCCCTATTGATAATGTCACCCCGATTTACCATTTTTAAATGTCACTTTTTGTTGTTTGCCAATGAAGAGAAAAGGGCAGCGAGCTCATTTTTTCAGGCTGGATTTGAAAAGTGACGGATCAGCCAGAACCGGATTGATTGCCCTGAGTTGTTCCTGAACCTGCGCCCGTCTTTTAGGCATATGACGGCTGCGTTTTCTTTTTCCTGCTGCTTCCAGTTCATCCTGCTTTTCCTGCGCCAGCTTCAGCACTGCGCCGAGCCTTTTATTGTCAACGATGCGCCCCTGACTGATGCACTCCAGCTTATCGAACATCTGATATTCCAGAATTCTGCTGCCGTGGCGGAATGCGAGCGTACCGTCCGGGTAATCAAAAGCAATGATTTTTTCCCCGGCAATACGTGAGTTTTCCTCCGTAGGTTCAACCAGATATAAAATTTTATCGTACTGAAAAGTCAGTGATTTTGAGAGCGTACGCAGCGTCTGCCAGGCGAAGATATCGTCCAGCTCCTGACCGCTCTCCGAGACGGTGCGGTGCAGGTTTTTCGGATATGTTGCCGGCCTGCCGAAGCGGCGGTTGAAGTCACTGATGAATGTCTCAAGCCAGGCATTCGCGTTATCAATGCCGGAAATGTTCTCGAGCCGCATCTCCTTAACAAGCCGATCCTGAAGCGTAAGATTGGCGCGTTCGACGCGGCCTTTAGCCTGCGAGCTGTTGGCACAGATAAGGTCGATGTTCAGGTCGTGCAAAGCACGTCCGAACTGCGTCATGCCGGTACGGCGTGTTTCTGCCTGGCTAACGCGAAATACCGCGTGCTTATCACTGTAAAACGCCACCGGCTTGCCGTGCTTGTCGATGTAATCGCGCGTGGCCATCATGTAATCAAAGGCCGATTCACTCTGGCAGAAGCGCAGGTGCATCAGACGACCGGTCGCGTCATCGATGTAAACCAGCAGACAGCATTTTGGTGCGCGGCCTTCGAACCAGTCATGGTGAGAGCCGTCGATCTGGATAAGTTCGCCAAGACAATCCCGCCGCTGGCGCGGCTGATAAATCCGGGGCTGACGGCGAGCGTGCGGGATCCAGAGTCCGTCAGCAATCATCCAGCATCGCAGCGTCTCAACGGAGACAGCGATCCCGTGACGCTCCTGAAGCTTTTCTACGGCAAGTGTGGGCCCGAAACCTACGTAATTTTCACGTAGCAGCGTCAGTATCTGGCAGCGTAATGCATCCTCAATCCGGTGATTGCCTGGTTGACCGCGACGCGCGTTAGTCAGCCCGACAGCGCCGGACTCGCGATAGCGGTTCATGAGCCGCTGAACCTGACGCTCGGTAAGATCAAGCTGGGAGGCCGCATCACGACGGCGCAGACGTTTTTCGATGACAGCCTGAATGACGGGAAGGCGGTGAAGTTCTTTGTTCGACATGGTCACCAGCATCAGCAGAGATCTCCCAGAAAAGGTGGCAAAAGCGCCATATCTGGGTGACATTATGAACTAGCTAAAAAGTGACATTATCAAATAGCACTCACAATCACAGTACATGTAATCATAATTATGTTAAATATAATCCATGCTGATGAATGTAATTTTGAAAAGCTCCGTCACATCTCGTTCTATAGTGGCGAAGCTTTATTTAAGTAAAAAGGTTAATCATAGATTAACGTAACGGTCACATCGATAGTTTAGCCCATGAATATAAATAAATGGTAATAACCAAACCGACCGCGACATCATAAAAAATAATTAATTTTGAGGCGCTAAATACGTCTAAGTATAGTCTGACACTTAGAAAGCTTAAAACGAAAAAGGAAACAACCAACACATAAACAACACCAATATATTTTGAGGCGAACGTTTTATTTTCATCATAAAACGCACTTTCTCTAGAGAAAACTTTTGAGTTTTGATTAATTGATAACCGTGACCTTATGTCTTCCTCAAGTTTAGATAAGTAGACATAATTACGATGTATAAAGGCACTCCTATGATATAAATTAATGATTAAGTACATTATTATCAACAATAGGGCTGAATGCACAACACCGTAAGGAAAGCTTTTTCTTAACTCGCTAATCCTGGAGGCATCAGTAATTCCAATTGATTTTGTTATAATATCTATGAGTAGTGGCTGTGCCTCTGCGACATTAAATGTAAGAAACACAGTTACTCCTATGCACAAGAACAAGCATAATAAAATCTTGTTCCTAGCTTCCCAAAGGTTGAATGTTAAATCATATGTCTTGTTGTAATGATCAACAATGAGTTCTGTACCACTATTCATCTTACCCTTTCCCCGCTTTCTTTGCATCCATAACCATTTGTTGTTTTACAGTGAGTTTTAGTAACTCAGAAATTTGTTGCTTCTCTTTATAGCCAATAGGAAACATGTAAGTATGCTGTATTACCATTTCTTTTAAAATGCGCTGGCATACAGGGTTATTGTTTAACCTAGCAACTGTATCATTTAACCTCTTAATGTCTACATGCTTTCTATACTGTAAGTCAATTGCTTGGCTTAAAAGACTTGCTGCGGGAGTTTTCATCTTTTCTTCGAGGGCAACATATATTTCATAAGCCTCTTTAGAACCTATTGAACTAGCCATTTTTCTAATAACACCATTAATAACACCATAGCTCATTTGTAGAAAAACTGTTTGCGCATGTTTTTGCAAACTTTCGTCGGTGAGATTTGGGTGTTCTTTCAAGGCGTTGCCAATTAGTTGCACTATTTCTTTTTTTAAAGTGTCCGACAAGTCGAGGAAGTATTTTAAAAACCTTAGTCCTGTTTGCGTTCCCGAGTTAGCTAAATCAAGCAAGTCATTTCTTTTTAATGTTGCGTATCTATTTCTTATTATCTGACCAGAAATGTCCATTCCTTTAAAGCTTTTGTTGATGTTGGATAAGATATCGGGTGCCTCTAACTCATCTTTGTCCTTAGAGTTTAATGAATTTAATTCAATGTTATCTAACTCTTTCTTTCTTTTTATTCTTTCTTCTTTTATCGATCTTTGTTCAATTATTAAGTCTGGAATTTGAGCGATAAAGTCGCCCATGAACTTCAATTGGTCATTGGACAAGGTTGCTGATTCATGCTGGTCAAACAAAGCATTCAAGGTTTCCTTAATTTCCTCAAGCACCCATGAATCTTTTGTATGATGCGTAACAAAAACTAAAATGTTTGCATAGTCTTCACGATGTAATTCACTTAAAAGAAGCTTGACATTTTCTTTTACTTCCACATTTTGTAAATACTCCTCTGCAATTTTCTTTGCAGTGAAAAAATAAAACAAATAAGGATATTTGAATTTTATTCTAAGTTTATTGCTTTGAAGAATTGAATTTGATTTCAGTCTCGATATTATTTCTTCACCATTAACTGACAGATAAATTCTCTGATAATTATCAAAAAATGTATGTAATTCTGACTCAAGAATTGAAGAATCATTTAAATGCATGTACCATGCTAATTCAGTAAGAACATTAAGATATTTTTCAAACTCTATCTTAGGTATCTTAGCATTATCAAATGCTTGATAAACTAATTGTTGATAGCAATGACCATGCGACGTCATTTCTAAATTCTGCTGAGAATATGTCTCAAACATTTGCAACAACATCAATATATAAACAGGTTTAGGGGGGACGATATTTTTTCTTATAATCCCGTCAAGTTTCACGCTAATATCGTCAAGACTTTCATATAATAGGTTGTCGTTAATAATTTCCTCTTGGCCCAGGCAGATCCACTTTTCAACAATTTCTGCTCTTTTTGCATGTCCAAAACCCAATAATTCATACTTATTAAAACTATTAAGCTCAGGTATTTCTGGGCATACGAATAAAAAACTTGTATTACAAGTTATTATTATATGTTCAAACTCCTTCTGAGCTTCTTCAAGGAAATGACTTCTATACTTTGAGTTCAAATTGACATCATCGAAACCATCGATCAATAATACTTTCTCTTTACACTGATTAAACCTGGCATCATTAATATTTTTATACTGTCTGTACTTTTCTTCGTTGACTACTTTCTCTACCGATGAGCTTTTTAGTTCTTTTGCATTCAAATAAATGGCGTACTTCCCATTTGAAGCGAACTGCGAATATATATGCTTTAAAAGAGTGGTTTTTCCCTGCTGTTCCTCACCAAAAACAAGATAAAACCCTTTATCTCTAAATAGAAGGTTGCTATTTGTTATTTCAATTTCACTTTCTTTATTCTTAGTGTTTGTGATTAACTTTAGGTCGCAAGAAGTATATATGTCGCTATTTTTTATGTAAGGGACTAAACGATGTGTTAATACTATCTCTGTATCTTCAATCCAATTTTTTGTTTCTTCACTTAGAGATTCTTCTGATGACGATTCTTTGGGTAACATAGGCATATCCTCAATTAAGCGAACAATGTCTTTTATCACACTCGTCCAAGCTGTATCAGTATTACCCCATGTAGTGACTGCTTTTCCATCTTTTGGTAAAGCTTGTAACTTCGAAAAAGGGGTGACATCCCATACGCATTCTCTAATAATAATAGGTATCACAATCGCTTCTTGTTTTTCATGCATTTCTAAAGCAAATGCAACCTCGATATCAAAACAATAATCAGATGCAGTAAAACTTGAACTTACAAGAAATAAAATTATTTTGGATTCTTTTAACTTCCCTGATATTTCCTTGTCCCATTCTTGGCCAGGTAAAATTTTTCTGTCATCCCAAATCTTTATAGATCCATGTCTCTCTAAGGATTTTAGTTGCTCAATAAGCTGATCTTTATATTCTTCGTCTTTATGAGAGTAGCTTATGAATAGCTTATGTGTCATTGATTTGCCTTTACATAAAATTCAGAAGGTTATAGGTGTCTAATGTCGAAGTTTAGAATGCTACCGCCCTCAAAGCTTTAGCATTGATACTGGATATCATATCAATAAGATTTGTCCGTAACATCAAATTATTTACACATATAGGATTTTCATTCTCGATTCAGAAAGCACAGCTTAAGCGCTTTTCATTGTCGTATTTGAGGCTTCCTAATCCCAGTTATAACGCCATCCAACCTCGGTTATGTAAATGGACGTCTAACTGAATCTCAACTTCATATAATGGTGTTTTATGAACTGAGAGGGTGTAGCGCTCACCTACTGATCGGGACTTACTATCAAGCCTAACCTTATATAATTAACATTATATAAGGCCAGACACCGGCGCTGAATCGCGCTATCATCAGGATCCGGGGCGGATCCTGAGCTTTGTGGCCATTTTTACGAGGCGGCGCGACCTGGACCCCACCCGGCTGAACAGGCGCTGAGCGCAGCTGGCTAGAACTCCGGCAGCGCTACGTAAATTCTGGCGGGTAACTGCCCTGCTTTTTCCTCAGAATTCACGTAGCGTTGCCGCTTCAACAACGGGCGAAAACTGAGCAACATGAGCGAACTCTCCGGTTTTAACGGTGTTGCCCTTAGCGGCAGCAGCGATGACGATCTCACCGCGAGGCTGGCCGCGTTCGTCCGGCACCGCGAGGCATTTTCGCCAAACACGTGGCGGCAGCTGCTGAGCGTGATGCGGATCTGCTGGCGCTGGTCGCAGGAAAACAAACGGTCGTTCCTGCCGATGTCACCCGCGGATTTGCAGGACTACCTTTTTCACCTTCAGGCCACCGGACGGGCTACTTCAACCATAGCGGTGCACGCCGCGCTTATCGCAATGTTACACCGTAACGCAGGACTGGTCCCTCCGACTGTCTCACCCGACGTTGTGCGCGCCAGAAAGAAGATCAACCGCACGGCCGTTGTCTCAGGTGAGCGCACCGGCCAGGCGGTACCCTTCTGCCGGCCGGATCTGAACCGCCTGGATGCGGCATGGAAAAACTCACCCCGGCTTCAGCATCTGCGTGACCTCGCCTTCATGCACGTGGCCTACGGCACGTTGCTGCGTATGAGTGAAATATCCCGGCTGCGGGTGCGGGATATCTCACGCGCGGCCGACGGACGCATCCTCCTCGACGTCGGATGGACCAAAACCATCCTGCAGTCGGGCGGTATCGTTAAGGCACTCAGCGCCCGCTCTTCCGAACGGCTGTTGGCGTGGATTAACGCCGCCGGTCTGGCTGGCGAACCTGATGCGGTATTGTTCTGCCCCGTACACCGGTCAAACAAAATTACCGCAGTCGCAACCGAGCCTATGAGCGCGCCGTGTCTGGAAGACATCTGGCGGCGTGCCCGACTCCAGGCGGGTGCGGGGACTCCGCTGAAAACGAACAAGGGACGCTATTCCAGCTGGAGCGGCCACAGCGCACGGGTCGGCGCCGCGCAGGACATGGCGAGAAAAGGGGTCTCCATTGCGCAGATTATGCAGGAAGGCACCTGGACACAGACGCAGACGGTGATGCGTTACATTCGCAGAGTGGATGCACACAACGGTGCCATGGTCGGACTGATGGAGGATGAAGACTGGCAGTCATGATCCTGTTTAAATCAGTGCTGTCAGGGGACGCAGGCGTGAAACGGTTTCAGGCAACTGCTGGCGCAACAGGCAGTCCAGAAACTCGTCAGGAGTGAATGGTGGCGATTTCAGGCTGGCGCGCTGACGGCGTGCGGCATCGAGAACCACAGTAATATCCAGTTCGGTCAGATCTGTAATAAAGCTGTCAGGATGAATGGCGCGCAGATTCCATGTCGCGAGAACATCATCAGGGAAATCTTTCAGATTAAATGTGACAATTCCTTCAGCCTGGGCAACGATTGCCGCAGCGACCACGTGACGGTCATCCTGATCCGGCAGACCTTTAATCGATTCAATCAGCGACCTGTATCCGGTGACCAGAGCATCCGGAACGTGCCGGTCCATAAGCGCACGCACACGCTCGAGTTGCGTCCTGGTCAGATCTGTACGGTTAATGAGAACATTGCGCATCCATTCTTCATGTATGTCCTCAGTCCAGCGAGCTCGGAATTGCCCGCCAGCTGAAAGGTACATCAAGAAACTACGCAAAGGTGCCGGATAAAGAACGCATGCATCAAACAGTACGGTATAACTTGAACTCATTCGTACCCCAAACCAAGTTCCTGATCCAGAGCCCCGAGCTCATCAAGAGCCTCATGCCGCTGACCTAACAGTCGATTACGGTAGGTAAGTGCATCCGTATAGCGGATCTTTCTGCGGTTGCCTGTACGGTGAAAAGGCAGCTCACCACTGTCCAGGAGACGGATAAGTGTCGGCCGGGAAATATTCAGCAAATCTGCAACCTCCTGTGTAGTCATTTCAGCACCTACCGGGACAAGGCGCACGGCATTCCCTTCACCTAATTCGGTCAGTACATCTACCAGCATGCGTAATGCGCTGACAGGAATACTGACGTTGTGAATCTGACCACGTTTATCAGTGAGAGATACCTGTTGTGATTCAGCCCGCGTTTCAAGCACAGCTGAGAGTTCTCTGCTGCACAACCGGGCAAGTTCAGCCTCCTGCAGGGAAGGAAGCTTATTCTGAAGCTGAGCCATAAAACACCTCCTGGGTCAATTATTCGAAATTTTCGCAAATGATGGGGTTTTATACAACCGTTTTTTTCAGCGTTCTTTCGGTGGGAGAATGAAGAGAGTTTACATGTCCATCATCAGCTACAGGGTCACTGCCGGCAGCAATTTTAAGGTTTAGGGTGGTGTCGGTTTGTATTGAGAGTGAGCGGTTTTCTGCACCTGAGCTTGTTTATCAAAAAAGAATGCTCAGAAATTTTGCGGTGAAATCAGCAGGGTTTTCTTGTCATTCTACTATTTATCAATGTTTTAGTTGTTTTAGATTGACTACATCAAGCCTCTAATGTGTTGTCGATGAAGTTATATGATGTTTCCCTGAGTGTTATCACCATATAAACAGTGTCTCTCATTATTCCTGCAGTGACGTAATCTGTGTTTCGATGAGCAGGTCCATCTTTGCAGCCATTTGAGTAAGGTTTGTCCGGTTTTTTATATTTATGTGCCCCTGTTTTTTCCCGCTGGAGGAAAAGGAGGCATAGCTTCAGCAGAAGGTGAACTATAGGCATCCCAGTACCACCAACCGTCTGAACCGTATTTTTCATTATAAAAGGTCTGCTTCTGACTTTTTCTGAGCAGGTATTCCCCGGTTCCCATTCCAAAAATCTCCATAGGCAAATGGTTGGTGCTGGTATCGAGTAAATGAAAGTCGGCAAATACGTCATCTTCAGCGGCATCAAAGCGCATAGGCTTCATAAAACTTCGTGATTCTGCAGCAAGCTTTGACTCCACGATGCCCTCATGGGACGAATCGAGCGGTATCCATCGTTCGCTCACGTACATCAGCGCCATTCTTTGAACTTCAGTCTTATTCCCTTTTGCAGCATCAGTAAGTGCGATGACAATAATGCGGGCGCCACGCTCCCATGCCGCACGTTCTACAGGGTGATGCATGAGTGATTCTTTCCAGAGATCCTGATGGATAATCAGCTCAGGAAGACCAAAAAAGTCGCGCACCGGGATTTTATTTACTCCCTCCTCCCGTTCCTTGCTCCAGGAGGCCAGTGAGGCGATGACAACCAACCTTTTTTTCTCATTAGCGGCTGCTAAAAGCTTTTTACGATTTGACGATTCCTGTACCGAGTCTTTCTGAGCGCCGATCAAAAGAACGTCGCTGAGGTTCGTTCGTCCCGCACGGATCTTGGATGCTGCAGCATTAAGCCATCCGTGAACAGATCCTGTGAACCGCTTCCCGGCCATCGCCGGATACCAGACATTCAATTGAGCCTCGGTCCAGAGTAAGCTCAGAAGTCCCTGCAGCTTCATGACAGACTGATTGCGTCCACTACGTTGCCGCGGTTCCCCAGCGCCAGTCCTCGCAGGGCGGTCGACGGGTTCCTGTTCCTTTAAAGACAGTGCAAGCTTCACGCGGAGGGTACCGTCAGGCTCTTCCTCAACTACACCTTCTGTGTAGGACTGTCGCCCGCTAACAGACGCAGATGAATACCAGATACATTCGGGAAAGTGATTTATACCGCTATGACCAAAGCGGGCTACGTAATAGCGGCCAGAATCTCTCCGGAGCTTAATCATGAACCGGGTGTCGCCGGTGCCAGGACAGCCACACTGCATCAGCGCGTCATTCCCGTGGTGTTTTTTCAGAACGCCCTGCCAGCTCTGTTCAAACTTTTCTGCAGTCTGAAATTCGGCTGAATAAGATTTTTCTTCCCCACCGCGGAGGATAATTATTCTGTACCGAGTCTTCTTCATTCAATCGTCCTTTAAAAGTGAAGCATCAGCGAATAACGTTACTCATTGGATCCAGTGCTTCCTTCGACGTTTCCGTTATCATCCTTGTTACAGGCATAAAAGCGGTGCAGAAAGGGGGTTTCATTGTCAGCCTCCTGTCGCCAGCCTGACCGGCAAAGAAGCGAATCCACCGCGGTTGGTTCAGCAGTAATACGTACACATAGTGGTTTTATCTGCGATCCGTTGCTGTCGAATGCGGTGTCCAGGTCTTTGCTTCTAATATAGAGGCCCGGGACCTTAGGACTGAGTTTGACGGCATGGCGCCCACCCCATTCGCTTTCGGTAAGAACTCCATAGTTAATGCCGGTCAGCTTAATCGCGTGGATGACATGCTGCAGTCGGAAGAGATCATTCTGCGCCAGGATGTCTCCACTGCTCGCGCGCCAGAGGTATTCAAGCTTACCTGGTAAATCTGACCGCAGTCCTTTTTCTCTACCCTCTTTAAGCAACCAGCGAATGTCACTGGCCAGTTCACGTCGAAACAAGCGCTTCTTTTCTGCTGTGGCCAGCCACCTGCACAGAAACAGGTTTTCCTCAGCGGGTGAAGTAACTGCCCCGTACTTACGAGCCATATAGAGTGCAACGAGCCCGCACCATGCGAGATGATCAACGTAGAGGTCAGAGCTTCTCATAAATTTTCACGTGTCTTGATTATCAACAATACTACCCAGTCACTCAGCAGCAGAAAGCCTTCTAATAAGGGATCGTAACCTTACCAGCTTCTAAATTCATCAACTTATCAGACTTTTAATCCGGAATAATAACTCAGGACACTTACTGTAGCTGCTGTGGGAATAGTGACAGCGCCTGAGCTTCAATCATGGTGGCCGCCTAGAAAGCGGAAATTATCCTACGTTAGTAAAACCAGCATGTGGTGGGAGCAAACACCGGCGCAATTGAATTCGGTGTTTGGGAAATAATCATCGTTTGAATCACGCCGTTTTTTAGCAGCCACCTGCCTGTTTTGCTCCGTAAGTCGCTTGATCAACGGTGTATTTGTCTCCGGCACTTGAGGAAAGTTGCTTAATGAGGCCTTTGCACGAGAAGCCCATCATATTGAGATACTGCTTCGCAGATTTCACCGCCTCCTGGTTCCAGTCAATGTTCAGGCTGTCCACTGCTACCGTGGCGTCAGAAATATCGAAACCATCCCCTGCATCCGATGATAGTTGATGAATAAGTCCGTCCCTTGAGAAGCCCATCATACTGAGATACTGCTTCGCAGATCTAACGGCATTATTTTGAGGCCCAGTCAAATCTCCCGCCCATGTGGGCGCTGAGACAAACAAAGCGGCAGTCAATACGAACTTCAAAACATTCATTGAAAAATCTCCATAACACATACGGCGCTTCAAACGCCCTTGAAGCCCTTGGTCGCGAATAAATGGGAAAATATCCTACGCCAGGGCTGTTAAGTTAATGCTCAGCCAATAGCAATTTCGGGGGCGAGCGCATTCTGACCTTTCATGCATGCACGCCACGCGCTGCCTTCAATACCATTATCCAGATAAGTAGATTTAGCATAAGGAATGCCTTTCCTGATGATCTGGGTGAACGCTCCATCAGTACGGGAAGTAATATAGTAGGCGCCATCAAGCGAATACTTACCTGTAATATTCCTGGCCTGAGATGCTTTCGACGTATCAAGAACATAATCGGTACACTCTTTCGCCGCTGATTCAATCATCAGGAAGCGCGCATCTTCCGGGGATGTTTGTTGCTGATGAGAGGAACAATTTGCCAGCGTCATAACTACAGCTGAAATGAGCACAAGCCTTAACTTCATATTACACCTTGATATTAAATGAATTCTTAGCTGTTATCGGCATTTTCACAGCATCCTTTAACAGCCATCGGTTGAATCAATTTACTGTCATTCCCCTTTCAGAAAGCAGCCCACCGGCATCAGTATCGACTTTTGCACCCAGTCGATCATCCTCCTGCCCGACCGCCGTTTAAGCAGCGGCCTTTCAGGCGCAAAGAAGCCAGATGGTCGCAGACGAAAGAAAGAACCCGCAGCTAAAGCTACCAGCAATGAAGAACTAATTAGTTACAACACCCATTAATCAGCCACTACTGATCCGGCCCTCCGGGCCGGGCGGCGGGGGCTCGTCAGTAGGGGCAACCGGGGTCCAGGTACGGTGCGGGTCTGGGTGGAGAGGGGCGCGCGGTTTCAGAATAGCCTATGGTGATATGGTTAAAGTATTTTGTATGTTGTAACTATAATGTAGTAAGGCAAATTTATACTCAAACTCCTTAATCCTTATCGCTTCAATACTGACTCAGTCAGTTCTGACTTGCATATCATTTGCCCTACCCTACACCAATATATTGCTTCATTCAGAAACAAAACTGAGACATGATAATTACTTCCCTGAGCGGAGTTGTAGCAAAGGAGTAGCTAGTGGAATTTTTAATGAACTCACCAATAAACACATCATCATCGATTGTACTGATGGGGATGATTGGGCTCTCACTATGAGGTTCTCCACCGATGAAGCAACATACCCCTCCCCATCCGGGCACACTGGTTGCGGATAATATCGCTGCGCTAAACCTGTCACTGCATGAAGTTGCAGTGGCTCTCAACGTGTCGTCGTCGAGGCTTCAGCGTATAACCAAACAACAGATTGCGATCAGCCCTGAAATGGCGGTACGTCTGTCCTACGTTATTGGCAGTTCGCCAGAGTGGTGGCTGCGGATGCAGGATGCTTACAGCTTGTACCATGCCAAGCAAAAAGTTGATTTATCCCGACTGAAACCATTGTCAACTGCTCAAGGTAGCAACTCATAGCGGTAACATAAGAAGCAGAGTATGTGTGCCTTTAGGCATACCTTAAGGCAGGCAAGCTATACAAATAAATTTAATTAATAGCTCGTTGCTGCTTCCTGTTAACACGATATATTAATTCTAAAAAATGGTGCTTGATAACGGCATCAAAGCCGATCTGTTATTTAACCGACGCCAGCAGCGTCTCGAAGAAAAGCTGATAAAGTCCTCTGATACTTACAGTTGCTTTCGATGCCGCCGCCATACATGTAAGAATAGTATACAGAAGCTGGGAGGTACAATTTCGTTACGCAATCCTTGACCTCAGCGGCGCAGTAATCGTACAGGTCCTACCCTTCTGAAAATGGAACTAAAGTGGTGATACGCTATTTTGAGAGATAAAACTTGGCGAGTTGCTGCTATTACTAACATACACAGCGGACACGCCCCTGAAGACGCTGGCACATAGCGCACGTTGGTTAGTGCTTAATGAGAAGGTGATGAAAAAATGCAGTACGTTAGTCGGACGCGGTAAAAAAACATATATGTAACTCAGCAAAGAAATGCAGACGCAACTGGATAAATCTCTCCAAATCAATGTCGATAATCGTTCCGAAAAGATATGATACCATATTAGCCTGAAGTTGCTTAAGAAAGAAAACGATATGCCGCCGCTCTCATATTGTACGATCTTGAAATGATGAATCCTCACCACTTGGGTGAGACGACTATTGTGTGTTTTGCCGAACAGTGGGAATGATTAATTAAAATGCGATCATCCACATGGACTTCGCGGTGGGAAATAATGCCAGTCCTCCGGGAATCATTTCCCCACATTCAGGATTAATTTATTTTAAGACATTCACCGTGTTAAAGTCTATTTGTCACTTTTCCGGATAGGAAAAAACAGCTGGCTCATCGTCATAAAATGAATATTCAAAATCTAGAACTTTTTCTATATATGCATCGAGGCTGAGGAAGCCGTGTAAATCGGCCAGATAGCCGTTTACTTTCAAGAACTCTTTCAAATAACTCAGTAAATATTCCTCATCCAGATCATCCCATTTTGCTTCCATGTGTTCAAGTGTGTTGGCCGGATCCTTGAGATAGGAAATAATATCATCATAGTTCAGTTGCCCTGAATCATGGTCAACTTTACCGAATTCGAAGAGTGCATCAAAAAAGTCTAGGACGCTGGAGCTAAGTATGCTGTTGCTAGCATTATAAGCTCCTGTTTTTTCACCATACCAGTCCCAGAACATTTCAGCCATGTCTATCGACTTTTCTTCAATAGCTTCTTCCCTAAGATTCTTTACATCACGTGGATTTTCCATGTCGATGAATTCATGGAGTTTAAGCGTCCTTTCTTCTCGCGTTTTCTTTACTCGCGTTTTCTTTACTGCAGTAGCCGAGCGCTTTCTTGGATCACCTGATACCTTTTTCCCACTCTTCTTTTTAAAACTCATTTTGTGCCCCTTTTTAAAGTGAATATACCGCGCCATTTAGAGTGCCCCACTACATATGATCGTAGTGAAAAACTAACGAAATGGATGGATGACCATGATAACTTATACTCTCATGCGGAATTGAAAAAGAAATTATCCAAAGCACAGCAGATTGCGGCTACTTATGAACTAACAGTGCCTATTTATTAAGAGGAAATTCCACTGATATTGTTTTCCCTGCCACATAGGGTGCAAAGCCTAAGCGAGATACAAATAAGACAAATCAAAACAAAAAGCAATTATTAACGATCTAACTGTACATCCACACCAAAATGCTAGACGTTGCCCCAGTTCTGGATCAGCAAGCCTTGACAAAATTGCAGACAAAGTGACCTATAGGATTTCTGTAGGTACTTAAAAAATCTCAGATAGAACCCCATAGGATTAACTATAGGAAACCTTAGGAAACCTTAGGATTAACCATAGGAAACCTTAGGAATTGCCACGGTAACCTATAGATTGAATATTCATGGGGCTTAGAATTCCTATTATTTTCCTATGAGTTTCCTAAGGGTTTACCATAGGATTCCTAACATTTTCCTATGAGTTTCCTAAGGGTTTACCATAGGATTCCTAACATTTTCCTATGAGTTTCCTAAGGTTTTACCATAGGATTCCTAACATTTTCCTATGAGTTTCCTAAGGGTTTATCATAGGATTCCTAACATTTTCCTATGAGTTTCCTTGAATTTTCAAAAGGCGATGCACTTTCAATGTTATCTTAAGACATTGTTCTTGCAATATTTTTTCGAAAAAAAACAATCTTGCGTAAGGTGTGTGTGTGGTTTGAACTTTAAATCCTTGGGCAAGCGGGCAATTTCTAGATTACATAGGATTTAAAACAAGAAAAATTATTTCGCAGCGCATAGAAAATTGATTTAAAAAATAAAAAAGAAAGATATATAGGCTATAGATTACAAATAAACGAGTTAATCTCCAATTGGATACTTGACTACCCATCATTGTATTATCAATATGAAAGCGAAGCTTTACTTCATTGGTTTCCAAATTTAAGGTGTAATATGAACAATGAACAATGAACAATGAACAATGAACAATGAACAATGAACAAATCAAGACTTTTGCGAAAAATCAAGAGCAAAAACTCATCGACGCGCTTGAGCCTAGTCGTGAGCATACTGATGTCAGTAATGAAACGCGAAATAGAGATGATTACCAGCGAGACTATGCACGAATACTATATTCGTCCTCATTTCAACTACTTCAGGGAAAAATCTGCTATTTGAAATTACTCCTGATAAATTCACCAGAAACCTACTAACTCACCGCTTTGAAGTCGCCCAGATTGCATGAAGCATGGCATTAGTTCTAGAACTTCAATATCCCGTAGTTGTTGAGCTGGCAGCCTAGCACATGACATAGGGAGCCCCCCTTCGGACACTCGAGCGAAAAGATGCTCAATATCCTACTCGATGGAATTGGCGAATATGAAAGACACGCCCAGGCGTTTTGTATTTTGAGAAAACTCGAAAAAAATTATGCATGCTGTGCTGGTCTGAATCTCACCCACCGCAGCATGCTGTCAATCATCAAATACCCTAATAAAAAATACCCTGCAGATAAATTCCTTTATGATGAAGACTACGCCTTCTACGCGCAGTTACTTAAAAAAAAGCAAATGGTCCTTGAGGAAGGTGAGAGAACTATTGATGCGCAGATCATGAATCTTGCCGATTAAATAGCACATGCAGCACATGATCTCGAGGATGCACTTAGCTGGAACATGGTGACTATTGAAGATATTGAGTATGAATTTCTTAACTCACTAAATTACAACGTTGCTATATGTCACTTCAGTTAACTTGTTAGTAAGCCTAAGAAAACTGCAGTTAAATAGAAACCCCTGAAGTCTTCTGAAGAATTTGCAATTACTTTCTGTAAAGAGCCGGCATCAAATATTGTCAACCACCTTGTCATGGATATTTCAGTAGTCAAAAATGAAGGTAGTTTTGAAGAGCTTGGTTATGGTGAGCTACCGGCGCTTGCTGAGGGGCTCCAAAAATTGGTCTCGGAAGTCATTATGCGCAAAAGAAATATAATGCCCCAAGAAATAAAAGGAGATAAAATCATCAAAGATTTATTTCATTTTTATATTTCCGATCATAACTATAAGTTTTTGTCACCTGAGCTTAAATCTACTTTTTCATATAATCAAACATCCCAGTATGATGCTAGAAAGGCGCGAGCTGTGGCTGATTACATTTCAGGTATGATGGACATATTCGCCGTCAAAGAATGGAAAAACCTCTGTGAAAAATAATACGAGTAATAGCCGAGTGTGAAGCGGTCTTCATGCTAAGTTTGCGCCTCCAGTGCAACAGTCTTGATTTAGTGGACCAACAGCTTAGAAGCCAGTAGGTTGTTTACGCTCGTATAAACAAGCAGCGCATCTACACACCTATTAATTCTGTATTATCTTCCTAGCAAAAGGGAGTCAAAGATTATGGCAGGGTTAACCCGTGCCTTTTTCTGCTCCTTATTCGGGCTTATAGACCAACAGGCACAACACATTTTTCCTTTCCAGCAAACATGCCCTTGTGAATATCCGACCTGCTACAGTTCCAATCCTTAAGCACACCCTTAACAGCATCCCCGCAGGCAAGATCGCGGCCAGTCTTCCGCTCGGTTTCAGCAGCTCAGCCGCCGCTTTCAGATGCGCCAAGGCAAGGCATTAGCAGTACGGCGGATTCATTACCACCAAGTCAAAACGCTCGCGCACCTCCTGCACCACTGCAAAATCACCTTCGATCACGTTAAAGCCTTTCGCCCCCTACACGCGGCAGTGCAGCGCTGCAGCGGTGAAATCTCCACACAAGTTGTCTGCGCCATCGGCATCAGGTCAGCAAGCCCGCCCATGCCAGCGCTCGGCTCCAGCCACTTGTCACCCGCCTGGATGGCCACCTCATCAAGCAGCAGCGAGGCAAGCACCTCGGGCGTCGGGTAAACTGGTGTGTTTTCTGATCCGGCAATGCACCGCTCAGCTGTATATCCTGAATCGCTGTGGTCGGGTCATAGTCGAACTCAAACCAGGTCAGCGCATTGATGTTCTTCTTCACGCCGCCCAGGCTCATGAGTACTTTCTCCGCTTCGGCGCGTGCGGCCTTGTCTCCGTCCCGGTAACCTTTAAAGCGGCAGTTAAACGGGTTCGTTGTAATCGGCTCGCGCGGTTGGTCCCAGCGATTAGCCTGAAAAGGCGTTGTGCGCTCTATTTCAAGCTCGCTCAGTTCTGCGAGCACGGAGAAAGGCAGGAGATTGGATTGCAGCGCAAAGGATTTTGCCTTGCTTCGCGGCTTCTGACGATGCTCCGCCGGAATGGCCGCCGGATGCAGGAAGGCCAGAATGTCATTGAGGCGCCAGGCCATGTCGGGATGAATTTCCAGATGTGCCGTGCCTTTCAGGAAGGCTTTGACGCGCAGCGCGCCGCCATCGAGCGTGAGCCACTCCCCGGCGCGACTGCGGGCAATCTGCAAAATTTTGTCGGTGGTGCGGTAGCTGGTGGGATCGCGCCCCATGAATTTAGCAATCACCTGGCGCAAATCGTCTATGTAGCCCGTGCGCTGGTAGTTATTGCCGCCCCACTCGTCATAGACGCGCGCCATGATCATGCGCTTGCCGAAGCCTTCCGGGCGGTTCGTGACGTGTTCACCGGAGAGATTGCGAAAGATGCCGTCCACACGCTCAGAGAAAAACTTCTCACGCGAAAACAGCAGCTCGGAGAGCGTGGAACGCACGGTAGCCTCTTCAAAGTCTGGCGCTTTCATCTCGCGGATCTGCTCGTTCCACTCGTTGCGGCGATCGTTGGGCATGTACTCGTACACGTCCGTCAGGTTTAACGCCTACTGCCAGTAGGCCGCATTCAGCGACGCGACAGCACCCGTGACGTTAAACACCTCCCCCACGGAAAAACCGTAACCACCCCGGCGGCCGCTCAGGTTGCCGCTGATAAAGTGCGCCACCGCAGGCGTGTTCTCACTACTGGTCACTGCGCCTGCAATTTCCCCGATAATGGCGCGGGTGTGCTGGTAGCGCCCCAGCAGCGAATCCACCAGATCGGACTCAACCGGCGCAAAGAAGCCCTCACCCAGCACCTCACCCGCCTGACTCAAATCGCACTGGACTTTAAAAACCGATGATTCTTTAGATTCTGAAGCCGTGGTGTTGATGTTCTGCTGTGACATGTTGTTTCTCCTGTTTGCGTTTACGTGATGTTTCTCTGAGTTCCTCGCCGTGAGGGCAGAACAGGCACGCGGGCATCAGGCAGAACGCAGGGGAAAACGACAAAGCCGCAGCCCGCAGGGACCGGGTGCAGACGTTTAGCAAGGCGACCCTTGCGTGAGGCCGCCCGTGTGGCAGGTTTCTGCACGGCGAAGGGGCTCAGGAGAACGAAACAGGAAGGCAGATGATGAACAGGACACAGCCCCGGACGGCAGCTATACGTCGGTCCGGTCTTTAGCGTCCACGGATTGTGTGGCCAGTGAAGGCGCTGGCGGTAAGCGAGCTGCAGGGTTTGGGGTTTCGCATTCGCCATCAGACCCCAGCCGCCAGGCCCGAAACGCAGCCCTTCGCGGTTCGGCGAAGCTTGCCGGCCTGCCGGTTAGCGCAGTCGGGCTGACGACCCGCCTGCCGGGGAGCCAAAGGAGATCATGAAGAAGCCATTATTGCTTCGCGCAGTTCAGAGTGAGTATTCAGTGGGTGACTACGTTTTCTGGTAAATGAATGTCCCAGGGTGTGAAGCAGAGGCGGCTAAAGCCGCTCTGTTTTAATCAAAAGGGAGCAGGTCACTAGGTCTTGCTCCCTTCTCCTCATTAGCGTTATTCAGGGCGTTGCGCGGTTATTTTATAACCAAGATTTTCAAACGTTGTAATCAGTCGCTGAATAGAGCCGATACTCCATTGGTTGGTAATCAGCACCGTCTCACCAGAGATGAGCTCAATGGACGCCTCATGAAAACGCTTTCGTCGTGACTGACTGACGTCGGATTCCGACTTTATAAGACTGCGATGAATATCCTTTCCAAAGATCGATACAACAGAGTTGATGTTCTCCGGCTCATTCTCCGCTATCCAGTCGCTCATAAGCTCAAAAGCCAGGTTTCGCTTATTGTATGCCGCGCCTTTAAACACAAATTTAGAATAATCCTTCTCCGATTTTTCATTTGCCTTCAAGGCTTCTATTTCTTTGCGCTTTTGTCGGACAAGGAAATCTTTTGCCTCTGGCAACGGGATTATTTGTTCGAAATTCACCAGCAGCTTGTCTAGATGCAGATATGGACTTAACCTGAAACAGCTGATACTAAGGCCATTGTTGTTAAGCCACAGGACTGTGTTTGTGATCTCTTTAGAGAAATCAGCCGATATTAAAACAATCCGGACTTGCGTATTAAAGTCAGCAATTTCGCTTTCTTCTCTCTCACAGAAATTGAAGATTTCATTCTCTGAATTTTTCTCAACACCTTCTTTATCGAGATATTTTTGATAGCACTCAGCAGCTTCATGAAAAGTCATTTGCGAAACCATGGCAGCATACCTTACGGCTTGAAGCTCCATATGGGCGCCGTGCTCATCACGTTTGAGCTCAATGACGACCAGATTGAAATTTTTATCGATGCAGAGCAAATCGATCCTGCGCTGACTGTCCTCCCAGTTATTAAACTCTTCCTGTATGACCATGCAGTCAGGAACGAAATGGCTGATATTTCTGGCTAAGGCCGACTGGATATCTCTGCGTTCCAGAATGGATTCGCGCACAAACGTCGTTTTCGACACTGCCCGAAATTCCTTCTCTTCTAAGGTGAACAACCCCATACATTCTCCATGTAAGACATTTAAAAGTTAACGAAATAAGCTCAGCACCATTGACATGCTCCCGGTTAATTGACACAAAGCGCTGCTAGCAATGTCCGCAGATCGCTCAAAGCAGACCTAATTTGCAGCAACACTAATCATTCCCAGTCAGCCACAGTAGTCAGGCCCGAAGCGCCGCTTCTGTGAGTTCGATGAAAGCTTAACGGCTCTACTTACAGCAAACGTAAGCAGATTACTGAAGATTGTCTTGAAGCCAGCGACGAGTGCCCTCAACATCATACGCCTTTGCTCCGTAACCGCTTGCAAGCAGTGAATCTGGAAGGAGTTCATCATATTTTTCCAGGTAATTCTCCGGAACGTCTGCGGCGAGTTCAGCCTCGGTGGGCAGGCCCGAGTTCATCATATGTTTAAGCGCGTGCCTGACCGATGCCACGCTTGCGTCTTCAGCCTCAATCACACCGGCAAATGAACTGACTTTAAAGCCGAATCGCACGAGCAATGCTGTGATCGTATTGACGACTTTGTCCCCCATCCAGGGGAGCACGCAACAGTGCGGTCCCAAGGTGATAAAGTGAGCATCCTGCAGTTGGTAACGCCGAAAGTAGTTAAGGCCCTCTTTAAAGAGCGATCTTGCGGCGGCATCGGCATAGTCCACCCTCTGGTCACCAATCGCTATGCGGTAATCCCCTTCCATGTATATCGCAAGCATTTCCTGGCGAACAACATCGTGCACAGACATGCCTCCACCGCTGAACAGCGGTGGCTGGCCACCTTTGGTTGATTCGACGTAAATGACCTTTTTCTCTGCATCAATTTCGGTCACCTTCCAGCGAAGCCCACCAAAGATGATGTGCTGCCCTGGCAAAAGGGGTGAGTCTACCGGAAGTGTGCCAAGAATCCGGCTGCCTGTGACTATGCGAAACTCTTCCGGCGTATTGAATACGGCATAAAACGTATAGTGGTTGGTAAGTTTCTCGCCCTCAGCGCCTACAACGACCTCTCCGCTCGCCAGCTGCGTGAGCAGCCCGCACGCCCCCATGTGTTTGAGCAGTATTTTGAAAGCGGATAAATCGATATTCCGGAACGGACCTTTTTGACAGAGCTGTAACCAGAGCTGATCCGCCCGAACCCCACCCCACTGCGCGGTGATAGCGAGGATTTGATGCAGCAGCGTCGAGTAGTGTTTCTGAGAAGTATCCGCTGGTTCGAACCATTGCTGCGAGATAGTGAGTCTGATCATTGCCATCGATTGAACCAGCTGCAGCCTCAGGTGGTCTATCATGCCACTTGTTGCTGTGAGTTCGCGTTCTGTAATGAGCATTCGCAGTACCGACGGAGTTCCACGCCGCCCTGAACGTCCCATGCGCTGACGCAGGCTTGAGACAGAGTGAGGAGGGGTAACCTGAATAACTGACTGCACCTTACCGATGTCGATACCCAATTCCAGCGTCATGGTACAAATAGCTGTAGTGGGCAAATCTCCTCGCTGTAATCGTTTTTCCAGCGTCTCGCGAAGTTCTCTGGCGAGAGAGCCGTGGTGGGGAAAGAACTCATTGGGGACGACCTTTTCCTCGCACATGTCGCTAAGCGTGGCAGCAATGCTCTCCGTACGCTTTCGGCTGTTGGCGAAGACCAGATGAGAATCACCACGGCAGAGCCTGAAGATGTCCGCACATACGCGCTCTTCAGCCGGCGCCTTTATCTCTTCGCCCTTGATGTTAACCGGTTCCAGATAGCCTTTAACCTGCACCTGAAGCATGGCCGAACTGCTGTTGTCCGTTATCGTTATGCACTCCAGCTGCCTGTCCGGGCGCAACTGTTCAGGCACTTTCTCCAGTTCGCCAAGTGTGGCGCTCAGCGCGACCCGGGGAACCGGATTATCGTGGCGACCGAGCACATGTTCAATTCTGTTCAGCAGAGACAATAGCTGCATGCCGCGATCTGTGCCAATGAACGCGTGAAACTCGTCAATGACCACATAGGCAACGGATGAAAATGCCTGCTTAAGCCAGCCCGATGAGTTAATGAGCAAAGACTCAAGCGACTCAGGCGTAATGAGAAGGATGCCGGAAGGATTGGCCCGGGCTTTCTGTTTTTTACTCTGAGGAACATCGCCGTGCCAGGGCGTCACCTTCATACCCAGCGCCTCGCCCAGACTTTCCAGACGACGATACTGGTCGTTGATCAGGGCTTTAAGCGGGCTGATATAGACGATGCCAAACCCGCCGGTAACATCAGCCGTTGCAGAGCAGGCTGGCAGAAAAAACGCCTCTGTTTTACCCGCAGCTGTACCGGCACTGATCAGTACGTCGCGGTCACCTGCTAAGACGGCAGGAATTGAGCTCTCCTGCAGGGGTCTTAAAGCCGGCCAGCCCTGCCGGTAGACCCATTTCTGAACCCGGGGATCGAGGCTGTCATAAGCGCGACTCATAAACTGAAGCTTGCCAGGCCGTCATTATTTTCTTCGTCGTCAGAAACGGCGTCATCCATGTCGCTTGGTCTGTCATCCTCGATAGCAACGCCTGAGATTAACGACTGCCAGTTCATCGAACGGTTTTGCTCCAGAATGGCCAGCATATCCAGAAACCCCTTGATAGTATTGCGGGGGGTCCGGAAGTAAGCATCCCCGATAGTGTTACTGCAGTGGTGAAGAAAACCGGTGAGCGCATCATCCGAAACGAGATATTTATCCGTATCCCCACCAGCGTATACGTGACGGAGATTTTTTAGCAGTATGTAGAGCTCTTCAGGCGTCAGGCTTGCGAGATGCAGTGCTGGAGAGGAGTAATCGATGACACCAGAACGTTGTGCAAACCGATTTTCAGCCAGGCGAGACTGAAGCGCTTCATAACTGTAAAGGCCCTTGCGCGGGTCAAACAGGAATTCGGGTGTGCCACCGAGGATAAATCCAAGGTTTTCAGCGGAGCCCTGCAGGCAGTCATTCAGGATCCGCAGGATTTGCTCATAATTTGCCGTTCTCGCCTGCGTATTGTTCAGCTTATAGAGATTCACCATCTCATCCAGGCTGACCAGAAGTCCGGCATAGCCCGCCTGGCGGACGAAGAGACTCATCAGCTTAAGCGCATCATAGAATGAGGCGTCTGAAATAATAGTACGGACGTCCAGATCGTTTCGGGCATCTGTTTTCGTGGTGTATTCACCCCGCAGCCAGCGAATGGCATTGGATTTCAGCGCCTCATTATCCTGTTCATGCCCGCGCCAGAAAGCCTCAATGACTTTTGCAAAATCATATCCACCCACCATCTCAGTCAGCGCTTCCAGACGTCTGTGGATCACCGTAGAAACGGCAGACCTGTCAGCATCCGCCTCTTTCCTTGCCTCCGTGACGAAACGCTCCACTACACTCAGAAGCGCGTTCCCATCCGGCTTATTCCGGGTTGACATATTTTTCATCAACTCAGAGTAAAGATTACGCGCTTGTCCCCCCGAAGAATGAATACGTCTGTCAGGGGAGAGGTCGGCACTGACAGTGACCAGTTTTTTCTCCAGTGCAATGGATCGCACAACGCTCATAAAGAAGGTTTTTCCCGAACCATATTCGCCGATGATCAGCCTGAAGCTGGCGCCACCGTCGGCGACCCTCTCAATATCCTGATGGAGCGCTGTAATTTCATTCATGCGTCCAACCTGAATATGCTGGATGCCAATTCTTGGCGTCACACCTGATTTCAGTGACTGAATAATGGCATCACGCTCTCTGGTTCTTATACGTGCTCCAGACATTTACACTTCCTCTAATTCTTCGGCAATTTCAAGGTCTACCCAGATATCATCTTCTGCATCGTCCAGTACTGGCGCATCGACCATTGCAAACGACCAGTCATTAATCACTTCAAGCGCTCCGCCCAGCATCAGGCCAAACTGCCCACAGAGATCGGTCGCTTCTTTGCGGGACCACTGTTCTTTTTCTCTCAGCTTTTCGTAAAGCTGACTGTGAGCGAGGTCCAGTCCTGCCGTCTGTGGCTCTGGAGGGGTTGCGCCCTCGCGCGGCTCTAATTCGTCTTCTGTAAAAATCGTGCTGAGTAGTTTGCGCACGTCATCCGTAGCCGATTCATGTCGGGCCAGCACCCTGGCATCAAGGGTAAACTCCTGTGGAGCAGGAGTTTTATGTGTGAAGACCTGTGCTGAGGGCTGTTCGTTCGTCGAATGCTGATGGATGATGCCGGATAGCGTGGCGGGATCGAGTCCCAGCCCCGAATAAATTTTTTCCAGCTGTTTGATTTCAGCGGCCTCGATGCGTCCATCCGAAGAGGCAACGCTCACGATAAACTGGCCGACGGCTGCCTTTTCAGCAGGATTCAGTAACGCCAGCCTGTTTTTCATTCCCGTCATATTAGCCGGCGTGTGAAGCTGCCAGCTCAGATAGGCATGCAGGGAGCGCCTTTCATCTTCGTTAAAGTCCCGATTATGATCGATAGCGTTTTCCAGCACGGTCCGTTCTGACTGCTCTATGTTGTTATCGATCATGGCCACAATCGCCCCCAGCCGCAGCATCATGACGGCTGAAGTGAATGCCGGTGTCGGAGAGATGCGGTGTCCGTCTCCTGCTGCATATAACACCAGCACACCGCCGACTTCAGACTTCACATGGTGATAAAACGGATCAGGTGCCATCCGATATCCCATTTTTGCGGCAAAGGCCTGCATCAGATCGATTTCTTTTTTATTTAACTTTGCCGGGATACCCGCCCCCATATGCTCCCAGAAATCGGCAACCGAGGTTAAACCTGCTTGACCCGCAATGACGCCATCAGCCCAGTTCCTGAATGCACTTAATACTTTGCCTGCGCTTTCGTTGATGATTTCTGCTGGCAGTAACATAATCGCTGCAGTGTCGTTTTCAGAAGTATCTTTCCTGCCCAGATAACGACTGTAAGCATCCAGGTCTTCTGTACACACCTCTGCCAGTGTCACAATTTTCTGAATGGGACCTTTTAAGGAACTTGGATCAGGGAGATCGGCAACCGGGAGACGTACACCGCGCAGGCTTGGGCTGGCGGGCGCGTAATCAAGCCGCAGTCGTGTTTTATTCGGCTTAACGACCATCCCGTCCCCAAATTTGAGGGTGTATCGCCGCTTGAAAAGCATCGCAAACTCTCTCGCACAACGACGGGCAGGGGTACGTATCGCGTATTCCGCATGATGTGTCACCCACGTAAGCGCCACATCGGCTGACACGGGTATTCCTGCTTCTACCGCTTGTGCAAGTGAGAGCTTAAACATCATGCCGTTACTCAATCTAGCCTCGTTGCCAGAAGCGGTAGGGAGTTCAGTCTCCGGCCGCAAGATAGACATGGCTTCCAGCAACTGCGATGAGTAGTGACGGAAGGAGCGGTTTTCAAAGAATACCGACCTAAGCCGTTCAACCTCAGAAAACAGCGAGCTAAATTCAGCATCGGATATATTTTCATCTCTGCTGTCCACAAGGGCCCTTCTCTCCAACCCATAGAGGTAGATAAACACATATCCTACAGGGCATGATGCATCACATCGGTCACTTGCCAGCCAACTGAGATATGCGCCGCGAGACTCTGGAGTAAGGGAGCAATATTGCGGCCAGTAACCCAGAGAACCGTCTTCGTAATCATAGGAAACATGCTGAGTCTTTAGCGTGGCATCAATCAGTGATGCTTCACTCCCATCATTATAATTTCCACTGAGGCTTTGCCCCGGAGGATTCATCCGTTGGCCGAAATACAGGAACCCGCCAGCAATGACGAGCCCACCTACAGAGATCTCATTACCCGGCAGTATCCACTGAGCGAGAACGCCGCTTTTCTTGGAACTAGCCTGTCGTGGAGTAGCAGAGATCCGGTACTCCACAGTCCGTCCCGTTGTCAGCGTAAATGTTGCAAGCGCATCGTCGTCACTGTCATCGTTTACCACATTATTCCCACTGTTTTTGTTACCCGTTTTCCACGTTCTGGGAGACTCTTTTTCGGCTTTATAGGAATTTGAATTGCCTGATTTGTGTTTTTTCTTTTTGAAAAACAATAAATAAATCAGATAAATTGCCGCTATGAATATCCATAATTCCATGAGCAATAACCTTTGCCTTAATTTGGTTATAAGTTATGACGCAAGTAGATTAATCTTAAAATAATACTTCTATATCCGCAGGGTTAACACTAAATTCTTCACCTATCTAAGTCACTAATATTTATGAAAAATACTTAAATACATAAGCGAAGTCAGTATGATTTACTGTAACCAAACTAATCTGGGAGCAATTATCGTTGTGAGGGGGCAAAATCTTTCTGGACTCCAGCTCCTGAGATGCAGCAGGATTTTTGGGGGTGTCACGGTGAGGAGATTCGAATTGCTATCTTCCGCCGTTCGTTCTCAGCAGAAATTAGGTTTCATGTGCTTGTTGGCTTTGTGCATGAAGAGACTTTGCCAGGTGAAGACTTCAAGAGAGTCTCTTAGCAAAAGCGCCATCTGCTAGAAAAACCTATTACGTCCGCTTTTCGCTGTGAGTTCAACGGGTCGACGCAACGCTATCCTTAAACAAGGGGGGACGTTGCCATGAAACGAAGAACGCGCATTTACTACACGCCAGAACAGAAAGCGATTATCTGGGACAGGTATAAGCAAGGTGATTCCCTGCATGATATCGCCAGAATGTTCGACAGATATCACTCTTCTGTTATGCCCACTATTCACCAAACTGGTGGTTATCGCCCTCCTGTCAGAAAGCGACACCGGCTGGCTCTTTCACTTGATGAAAGAGAGGAAATATCCAGAGGGCTGGTAGCAAAAAGTAGCATCAGGGACATCGGGGTTCGAGGTCCAATGATGTAAAAAACCACGCTAAGAGGTTAATTTATTGTTTATATTGAAATTTAACGGTCTTAACTCGCCCTTCAGAATATCTTCCGGTAACGAAAACGTATAATGCCCCAGCATATTTATATGGCCATGTATCAGCGGCGATAATCTTGCCAGATGCTCCTCTTCAGGTGTTTCCCCCGATTTGCGAAGATGTGACAACGCCTCCTGCATGTAAAGTGTGTTCCACAGCACAACCGCATTGGTCACCAGACCCAGAGCACCGAGTTGATCTTCCTGCCCTTCACGGTAGCGTTTTCTAATTTCACCACGTTGTCCGTAGCAAATGGCTCGAGCCACTGCATGGCGTCCTTCTCCCCGGTTGAGCTGAGTGAGGATCCGACGCCGGTAATCCTCATCATCGATATAGTTGAGAAGATACAACGTCTTGTTGACCCGGCCCACTTCCATAATCGCCTGAGCCAGACCAGATGGTCGGCTACTTCTCAACAGTGAACGAATAAGCTCTGATGCATGGATGGTCCCAAGCTTCAGTGAGCCCGCCATTCGCATCATTTCATCCCATTGGGATTCTATTTTTGACAGTTCAACACATCCCCGGGCCAGCTCATTCAGGGCACCATAATGTGCCGTTTTATCTGCCCGCCAGAATATCGCCCCGCCTGCATCGGCCAGACGAGGGGAAAACTGGTAGCCCAGTAACCAGAACAGGCCAAAAATGATATCGCTGGATCCTGCCGTGTCCGTCATAATTTCTACCGGATTCAGCCCGGTCTGCTGCTCCAGAAGCCCTTCCAGTACAAAGATGGAATCACGAAGCGTACCGGGAACGACAATGCCATGGAAACCGGAGTTCTGATCGGAGACGAAGTTGTACCAGGTGATACCGCGTCCTGAACCAAAGTATTTACGATTTGGTCCGGAATTAACCGTTTTAACCGGTGTGACAAAACGCATACCATCTGCGGAGGCAACCTCACCACCTCCCCAGTACCCCGCGAGCGGCAGCGTGGACTGAAAATCAACCAGCCGTGCATTAGCGCTGACCAGCGTTTCTGCCCTGAGATAATTTTGTTTAACCCAGCTCAGACGATGGCGAGTAAGCGCGGGAATATTATGCTTTATCAGGGGTTCATGCCCTATATTGCAGGCTTCTGCCAGCAGTGTTGCGCACAGACTGACCTGGAGATCCTGCGCCCGGGCACCTGATTCACTGACGTGGCTGAATTCGCGGGTAAAACCGGTTCGGGCATCTATTTCAAGCAACAGCTCAGTCAGATCAACCGGAGGGATCAGTTCTCTTACCCGACGATTCAATTGTATCAGTGCCGGTGGCTCATCCAGTTTATCCAGACTGCTAATCGTCAGTGAGGGATGCTTACCTTCATTGCTTATGCTGACCGCTGCGTTGCAGGCAAAACGTGAAGCCACTGATTTCCATGTGTCATCAAGCCGCGTAGCCAGTTGTTCTGCTGCTTTAGTTCCGTCTGATGGATGACCCAGCGCCCGACATACCGGGATGCGTTGTGCCTGCCATTCAGCTCCCTGAAGCAATTTTTGACGCGGGTCCCCCCACCGGTCACTGTTCTCCAGCCAGAGATCACGACGGCGCAAAGAATCCTGAAGGCGCTCGAGAAGACACAGCGAGTAACCCGCTCGTAGAATCCTGCCATCTCTGTCGTAGACCAGACGTTTCCAGGGGCCGGAAATGATTTGCTCTGGTGCATCGTCGAGAATTCGCTTTTTTGAGCCACTCAGTTCGGCCAGATAATGGATTGCTGACAACGTGTGCTCCCCGGCCGGGGCGGCCTGAAAGTGTAAGTCACGCAACATCGCGGACAGGAAGCGCTTCACCCGTCCATATTGTTCCACCATTTCATCCTGAAAATGAGTATCCTGCGGGCGCGCCAGCTCATTTACCTTGCCGACGGATTCAGCCAGTTTGTCCTTTGGTATGCGGCGAAAAATAGCCTGCCGCAGAGCTGCTTCATCGGTGTTCTCATCAAGTAATAACGTGCATGCCCGTGCCAGTAATAGCGCGGCACGATCAAGATCTTTCAGGGTCCTGAGCCGCTTTTTCTGCCCGATATTTTTTGCAGAACGCGTGATATCCAGAATAAGCATATCCAGCACATCCACGGCCTCGTCAAGCGCCGAAATTTCCTGTGCTTTCACAAACGCAGTAAGCACGGCCAGTCGCCGTTCGTCAGGCATTCTTGAAATGTATTTCACCGAAGCCATTCCGG